>CAKKRN010000084.1 GCA_919902745.1 Syntrophaceae bacterium
ATTCTGGCTCTTCGAGTCATTCAGCATCTGTTTCATCCTCTTCCGGAGCAGCGGGATTGAACGTTTTCCCCGGTTCTTTATTGTTTATCGTCATAACAATAGTTTCGCCAGGGAGATTCCTCTCGCCAGATTGTGGCGTCCTTCTCCCCGCGTCGTAAAGAGGGTGGTGTCGTTTCGCACCGCTTCTTTCTCCTCTTGTGATGCGGCGCTCCTTTAGGCTCTGTTTTTATATAGTCTGGCTTCATCCGGAATGTCAATGTCGAATTTTTTCACCTCTTTAAGAAAGGCGGCCAGGGCTTTGCCGGAAGCCTGAAAATATTTCTCGCCTTTTTCTTTGGAACCTTTGAACGGATTTCCGATAGTGGCTGTATCGCTGTATTCGTGGTGCTCCATCGGCACCCAGATGTTTTCTGATCCCATGAAGGTCACATCTCCGGAGCCGTCTTTCTTGGAGAATTTTTCTCCCATGTAAGCCGGTGCATGCGTTCTGTCCTTTTTGGCCTTATCCATATCGATCAAGGTTTCATCCCATGCCCAGACGGTGCTTGTTTCCAGTTCTCCAGCATGCCAGCCCGGGGTTTCCTCCGGGGGGCCTTCCAAAATGTTTCCCACGATAGAATAATTTCGCTCCGTGGGAGTCTTGTACCAGCAGATAAAGCACCCGGTCTCGTAACGAATTTTGCGGAGGATTTCGTCGACGACCTTGGAATTGCTTCCGTGGTGCGTTACAAAAACAATCTTATTGAAGCCGTGATAGATCATGCTCATGGCCAGGTCATAGACGACCGCCCGATAGGTCGCACCGGACAGGGTCATGGTTCCGGACCCCATTCCCATTTCACCCATATGATGCGGCGAATACCCAATGGGAATAACTGTTACAGCGTGGGTCTCCTTTTCTCAATATGGGCCTGTTTTTCATAGGCCGAGGCGAACTGGATCAACCGCCCCTCCTGGAAGTGTCCCGCCAGGAACTGCACCCCGACCGGGAGCCCGGCGGCGGTGAAGCCGCAGGGGACGGAGATCCCCGGAATCCCCGCCAGGTTTGTCGAAATCGTGAAGATGTCGGAGAGGTACATCTGCATCGGATCGTCCGTCTTCTCACCGATCCGGAAGGCGGGCGTGGGCGTCGTCGGGGTCAGGATCACGTCGCACTTCGCGAACGCCTCGTCGAAATCCCGTTTGATCAGCGCCCGGACCTGCGAGGCCTTCTTGTAGTAAGCATCGTAGTAACCCGAGGAAAGCGCATAGGTGCCGATCATGATCCGCCGTTTCACCTCGGCGCCGAAACCCGCGGCGCGGGTCTTCTTGTACATCTCCATCAGGTCGCGGCCCTCTTCGGAGCGGAAGCCGTACTTGACGCCGTCGTAGCGGGCGAGGTTGGAACACGCCTCCGCCGGCGCAATGATGTAGTAAACCGCAAGACAGTACTCGGTGTGGGGAAGCGATACCGAGATGCACTTCGCCCCCGCCCCCTCGACGACCCGGATCGTCTGCCGGACGGCCGCCTCGACCTCCGAATCGATCCCGGCGATAAAGTACTCCTTCGGGATCCCGACGGTCCAGCCTTCGATTCCGCGGCCCAGGAACTGCCGGTAATCGGGGAGCTCCTCCGGCACCGAGGTCGATTCCCTGGGGTCATAGCCCGCGATCACGTTCATCAGGATGGCGCAGTCCTCCACATCTTTCGTGAAAGGGCCGATCTGGTCCAGCGATGAGGCGAAGGCGACAAGGCCGAAGCGGGAGACCCGGCCGTAGGTCGGCTTCATCCCGACGACGCCGCAGAGGGCCGCCGGCTGGCGGATGGAGCCGCCGGTGTCGGAGCCCAGCGCGGCGATGCACTCATCGGCGGCCACCGCCGCCGCGGAGCCGCCGCTGGAGCCGCCGGGAATCCTCGTGAGATCCCACGGATTCCGGGTCGCGCCGAAGAAGGAGGTCTCCGTCGAGGAGCCCATCGCGAATTCATCCATGTTCGTCTTGCCCGTCAAGACGGCGCCGGCCGCCCGGAGCTTCTCCACGACGGTGGCGTCGTACGGCGGGATGAAATTGTGGAGGATCCGCGAGCCGCAGGTGGTCCGGACGCCGTTCGTGCAAAAGATATCCTTCAGCGCAATGGGGATGCCTGTGAGCGCCCCGATCCCCCCTTTTCGGATCGCCAGATCGGCCTGTGCCGCCTCGGCAAGGGCCGTCTCCCGCATCAGGGTGATGTAGGCGCGGACATCCTTTTCCACCGCGTCGATCCGCCCGAAGACGGAGGCGGTGATCTCCACGGAGGAGATCTCCCCCGTCCGGAGCTTGTCCAAGAGTTCGTGAATGGTCAACGAATACAATTCCATATCGGATACCTTCCCTCTGTAACGGCTCAGGCGTTTAGGCTGAAGGCTGAAGTGCGCTAACCGTCTTCTGCCTCCATTCTATCTGCCTTAAGTAGTTACCTTTCTCTTTACTCGATCACCTTCGGGACCTGAAAACAGCCCCCGCGGGACTCCGGCGCATTGGCCAGGGAGAGCTCCGGAGGGAGGGACCCGCGGACCACGTCCATGCGGAAGGCGTTCTTCTGGGCGATCGCGTGGGTCATCGGTTCGACGCCGGTCGTGTCGACTTCGCCCAGCTTGTCCATATACCGAAGGATATCGTTCAACTGGGAGGTGAATTTCTCTTTCTCTTCCTCGCCGAACTCCAGCCTCGCCAGGTGGGCCACGTACGTGACTTCATCCTGGCTGATCTTGATCTTCTCCAATGCATCACCTCTCTTTAAAAGACCGGCCAGAAGGGTCCGATCCTCTCTTGCACCCGCCCGATCACCCGGTCCGCCTGCTCGCCCGTTTCGCCGGCCATCCGGCTCAGCGTCTCCTCCGTCACCCGGGTCTCCCCGATCAGTTCCAGCAGAACCGCCCGGACGCATTTCGTCAACCCCTGAATATTGTACCCCCCTTCGAGAACCATCACCAGCCGGCCGCCGCACCACTCGTCCGCCAGGTCGAGGAGGATGCGGGTCAGGCAGGCGAATCCTTCCGGCGTCATCTTCATCCCCCCTAAGGGATCGCCGACATAAGTATCGAATCCGGCCGAGACCAGGATGAGCTCCGGCCGGAAGCTCCGGGCAACCGGACAGAGGAGCTCCTTAAACACGCGGACGTAGAAGGTATCGTCCGCCCCGGCCCGCAACGGGACATTGATCGTGTAGCCGAGACCCGGCCCCTTTCCCATCTCCTCCATGCCGCCCGTCCCGGGGTAACCGGGAGACTGGTGCGTCGAAAAGTAGAGGACCCGGCTCTCCTCATAAAAGGCCTCCTGGGTGCCGTTGCCATGGTGGAGGTCCCAGTCCGCAATCAGGATCCGTTCCAGCCCCCAACGGGCCAGCGCGTGACGCGCGCCGACGGCGATGTTGTTAAAGATGCAGAACCCCGCGGCGGTTGCCGCCTGGGCATGGTGTCCCGGAGGCCGGACCAGTGCAAAGGCGTTGTCCGCCTCCCTGGACATCACGCAGTCGATGGCGTTCATGAACCCGCCGGCCGCCAGCCTCGCCGTATCATACGTCTCGGCGGTGGCCACCGTATCGGGATCAAGGATCGTCATCGATTTTCCCGCCGTTTGGGCGATGAAATCGATGAAGGAAGGCCTGTGGACCCGCTCCAGCTCCCCGCGCGTGGCGTGCCTCGCGTCGATCCCGGTCAATTTCCAGGCCATGTCGGGATTGTCTAACATCTCGTAGATCGCGACGAGCCGTTCGGGCGTTTCGGGATGGATCAATCCGGCGCCGTGCCGGATATACCGCAAGTCCTCAACAACCCCCGTGTTCTTTGACATCGGCCACCTTCCCCTGCGGATGAACTTTATCGCCTCGGACAGGGTCGTATAGCTAACACAAAAACCCTGATATGGCAAAAGATTTTGCGGTCGCTCCGCTACCGGAAAAAACATTGACAAACATTTCCGACTGCGGTTATAAACTTTAGTCCGGAATGGCTGCAGCGAAAATCCGCCTGTTTTGCCGGGATTTTCCGGCGATCCGGAAAAAGAGAAGGTGGGATCATGTTTGGTATCGGTATGCCGGAGTTGCTGGTCATCGCGGTCGTCGCCCTGCTCGTGGTGGGCCCCAAGAAACTGCCCGACATCGCAAAGGCGCTGGGAAAGGGTCTCTTCGAATTCCGCAAGGCGACGGACAGCGCCACCGAAACGATCAAGGAGACGCTCAAGACGGACGAGTTGAAAAAGGACATGGACGGGCTCAAGGATTCCCTGCTCCACGGCGAAGAGGAAGAGAAGGGAGCCCCTGCTCCTCCCGTCGCGCCCGTTGGGTCCGGAAGTGACGCCCCGAAGACCGCCGACCCCAAACCCCAGTCCTGAGCGTTATGGGGACACGATGCGGCATCGTGTCCCCATAACGCTCCCTCACCGGAGCCGCACAATCCCATCGTCTATGGAAAACGAAAAGCCCGAAGAAGAAAGAATGCCGTTGACGTCGCATCTTGAAGAACTGAAGACGCGGCTGATCCGCATCCTCATCGCCGTCGGCGTAGGTTTCGGCGTCTGCTACCTGTTCAAGGATTGGTCCTTCCGGGTGATCACCAAGCCCCTCGTCGACGCGATGCCGGCCCAGAGTTCGATGATCTTCACCGGGCTTCCGGAAGCCTTCTTCATCCACATGAAGATCGCCTTCTTCGCCTCCCTGTTTCTGACGGCGCCGTACACCCTCTTCGAGATCTGGCGATTCATCTCCCCGGGGCTTTACAAAAAAGAAAAGAAATTCGTCTTTCCGTTTGTCTTCTTCTCCACGATTCTTTTCCTCGGCGGCGTCCTGTTCGGCTATTTCGTCGCGCTGCCGCCGGCCTTCAGCTTCTTCGTGAGTTTTTCCACGGATTTCCTGAAACCGATGATCTCCTTCCGGGAGTATCTCAGCCTGACGCTCAAATTTCTGCTCGCCTTCGGCCTCTGTTTCGAGATGCCGGTTTTCATCTTCTTCCTGGCAAAGATCGGCATCGTCAACGCGAAAATGCTATCAAAACAGAGGCGTTACGCGATCCTGATCATCTTCATCGTCGCCGCCGTGCTGACCCCCTCTCCCGACGTCGTCAGCCAGATTCTGATGGCGATCCCGCTGATGGTGCTTTACGAGGTGAGTATTTTTGTGGCAAAATTCGCCCGCAGGAACAAGCCCGCAACGGAAGAGACTGAAGAAACCGCCGCAGAGATGGAAGATAAGAACCCATGACCCCCGTCAAGCGTTTTGCCCCGCGAAGGAAGAGATCGTCCTCCCGACGCTCCCTGCTGGGAATCCTCATCGTCGTGATCCTCGTGCTTTTCGTCACCGTCGCGCTGGCGGGGAGCAGCCTGGTCTATTACGTGCTCTTGAAGGAGCTCCCCGGCATCGCCGCCCTGAAAGATTATCGGCCCAGCATTACGACGCGGGTCTATGCGGACAACAACGAGCTGATCGACGAGTTCTTCCTCGAGGACCGGAAGGTGATCAAGTACGAAGAGATCCCGAAAATCGTGATCCAGGCCTTCGTCGCCGCAGAAGACGCCCGCTTCTTCCAGCACGGCGGGTTCGACATGCAGAGCATGTCAAGGGCCTTTTTCAAGAATATCGAGGCGGGCAGGATCGTCCAGGGGGGAAGCACGATCACCCAGCAGGTCGCCAAGGCTCTCTACCTCTCCCCGGAGAAGAGCTACATGCGGAAGATCAAGGAGGCGCTGCTCGCCTACAAGATCGACCGCTATCTGACCAAGGAAGAGATCATCACCCTCTACCTGAACCACATCTACCTCGGCCACGGGACCTACGGCGTCGAGGCCGCCGCCCAGGGGTATTTCGGGAAAAGCGCCCGGAATCTGACGGTTCCGGAAGCGGCCATGCTGGCGGGACTTCCCAAGGCCCCCAGCAGCTACTCCCCCTACCTCCACCCGGAGCGGGCCTACCAGCGGCAGGCCTATGTCCTCAACCGGATGCTGGAAGACGGCTACCTCACCCAGCGCGAGAGGAATCGGGCGCTCTCCACGGTGATCAAACTCCGATCGATCAAGCCGAAGGACAAGGTCGCCGCCTACTTCATTGAAAACATCCGCCGCTACATCCAGGAGAAATACGGCAGCGACGTCCTCTACAAGGAGGGCCTCGAGGTCTACACAACCCTGAACATCCAGATGCAGAAGGCGGCAAGGGATGCGGTGGAACAGGGCCTCAAGGAGATGGAGGAGCGGGAGAACTATGAGAAAGGACAGGTGCAGGGGGCCCTCTTCGCGATGGACTCGAAGACCGGCGCCATCCGGGCGATGGTCGGGGGGCGCAATTTTCAGCGGAGCGAATTCAACCGTGCGACCCAATCCCGGCGCCAGCCCGGCTCGGCCTTCAAACCGCTGATCTACACGGCGGCCTTCGACAAGGGGATGACCCCCGCAACGGTGATCGTGGACGCCCCCATCGTCTATCCGGATCCCCAGCAACCGGACGGGGTCTGGAAACCGAGAAATTTCGACGAAAAGTTCCTCGGCCCGACGACGCTGCACAATGCGCTGATCCACTCCCGGAACATCATCACGATCAAGGTTCTTGAGGAGATCGGCGTGGATTACGCCGCCTCCTACGCGACCAACATGGGGATCTCCTCACCCCTCTCCCGGAACCTATCGATGGCCCTCGGCACCTCCGGGGTCACCCTTCAGGAGCTGGTCCGGGCCTACGGCGTGCTGGCGAACGAGGGGAAGCGGGTGCAGCCCTTCTTCATCAAGAAAATCGTCGACCGGACGGGTCATGTATTTGAGGAGACGCAGCCCAAGGCGGAGCAGGTGATCGATCCGCGGATCGCCTTCATGTCGAGTTACGTCATGCAGGACGTCGTCGAAAGCGGGACGGGGCAGCGGGTGAAGAAACTCGGCCGGCCAGTCGCCGGCAAGACCGGGACGACGGACGATACGCGGGACGCCTGGTTCATGGGGTTCACGCCGTCGCTGGTCGCCGGGGTCTGGGTGGGCTTCGATCAGGAGCGGCCCATGGGCCGGCAGGAAGTCGGCGGCCGCGCCGCGGCGCCGATCTGGCTCTATTTTGCGGAGAAGGCCCTGGAGGGGACCCCGATCGAGGCGTTCCCCGTACCGGAGGGGATCGTCTTCGTCAAGGTCGATCCGAAAACCGGCGCCCCGGCCAAACCGTCGCAACGCGGGGCGATCTTTGAATGCTTTCTCGAAGGAACGACGCCCGAAGACGCCGAAACGATCGACCCCGCCAATCTCCCCGGCGGGGCGCACCGGTTCGACACGGACCCCGGCTAATTAATGCCCGCATCCGATATATCGATTATCGCTTGGCTGGTCCACCCCTGCCGGAATGTGCTCTGGATCGCAGCGGGTTCTATGCCACGCGGAACTCCTCGGCAAATTCCTGAAGATCCTGTTTCCTGAAGAAAACCGTGACGCCTCATTTTCACCTATCCGGAGGACCATGCGGCATCTTGACCAGCAACGCAGATTCATGGAACAAGGCATAGAAAGCATGTTCGCTGCTACGCTACAGCCCTACAGAGAAAGTAATGGATGAACAGAACCGCTCCGTTCTTTCTGTTGCTCCTGCTGCTGTTCTCACTGACCGGTTGTTCAGCAAAGTCTGCGACCCAGGTTGCCAAAGTTTATAAAGAAACCGACTCGGTGAAGCCGGGGAGTTACCACCTCCAGTTTCTGCTCAATGGCCGGGATACGCTGGCGGACTATCTGTTGCAGCAGAAAGCCCGGAATCCCGAGTTAAAGGACTTTGACGTTTCGGGGCTGATGAAGCTTTTTCGCAACGCCTACCCACACCTTTACCTTCCGGTTCAACCCGCAGTGCCTCTCTGCAACCTGGAAACCAACTTCAAGCATTGCAAAGGCATTGAGTTGTTGGCCGATTTTGAGGTATACGGAGACAACACGATCGTCCTGAACCGTTGGGTGTTTTATCACATCAAGCTCCGTCTGGAGGGAGACCAGCCTAACTTTTTCAGGACTGCAAAGGCGCAGCGCGACCGGGGTGAATTTGCGTTGCCTCGCCATTATTATATCGGCTCTCTGGTGGAGGCCATCCAGAAGGCAGCATCTTGCTTTCTGTCTTGCCGAACATCTCTTTTTTTGCAGGTCTGACGATTTCGGCGCTCCATTCCGGGGGGAGAACCTTCTGGGAAGTCCTGAAAGAGGAAAAAGAGTTTGACCTTTGCAAAAGAAAACAGGACCTTAATCAGGTGAGGTTCTCCTATACCGAGAGTATTGCCAATAATTTCTCGCATATATTGACTAGATCGGGTGAATCACCTTCGAATATCCTGATCCGCGAAATCATCATCCGGTTACGCCAGAAGGAACCGCCCACGTAGGATCGATGGTCGGGAAAAAAGGAGCTCATCGAACTCGCGGACACCGCCCTCTACGCCGCAAAGGAAGGCGGCCGAAATCAGGTCCGCACCTGGAAAAAGGGGATGCAAAAAAATCATCTTGACAACGGTTTGGCTTTCCGGTAGGGTCCAGCCTCAATTTTGAACCGGAAGGGATTTTTATGAACAAACCATCGTCGAACAGCCTGCTTCTCGTAATTGGCGTCGTAGTACTCGTACGCACGAGGGCTGCTGCTCGGCGTCTTTAATGGGATGACATAAAAGACGAGAGCCGCGGGCCCCGTGAAGGTCCGCGGCTTTTTTTTCACAAGAAAAGCCGCGGTTCGGGGGAATCGGCGGCTTTTTTATTTTTCGAAAGGAGCAACGTATGGATACCATCGGTGCGGACATTGTTTTGAAAACCCTGGCGGAGGAGGGGGTGGATGTTATCTTCGGCTACCCCGGGGCCAACACGCTGCCGCTCAACGACCGCCTCGCCGACAGCCCCATCCGGCACTACCTGATGCGTCACGAGCAGGCGGCGGCCCATGCCGCCGACGGCTACGCCCGGGCGACCGGGAAGGTGGGTGTTTGCCTCTCCACCTCGGGTCCCGGCGCCACCAACATGGTCACCGGAATCGCCACCGCCTACATGGATTCGACCCCGATGGTCGCCATCACCGCCCAGGTCAACAGCGACCTCTGGGGCCGGGACGCATTCCAGGAAACCGATATCATCGGGATCACGATGCCGATCACGAAGCACAGCTTCATGGTGCGCGATGTGAACCAGATCGCCTCCTCGCTCCGGCAGGCCTTCCAGCTCGCCAGCACCGGCAGGCCGGGCCCGGTCCTCGTGGATATCCCGAAGGACATCCTGAGCGCCCGCTGCGGCGACCAGCCGAAAAAGGCGCCGACCGCAGCTACAAAACGGATCGCCAATCCGGAACAGATCGAGCGGATCGCCCAGGCGCTGAACCGGAGCGAGCGGCCGGTCCTGATCATCGGCGGCGGGGTCAAGCTAGGCGACGCCTGCGTCCAGATGAGTGAACTCGTGCAGCGGGCGCAAGTGCCTTTTGTGACGACGATGATGGGGATCGGTTCGGTCTCCTCCGCAAACGGCTTCAACCTCGGCTTCATCGGGACGCACGGAAACGAGCTGGCCAACCGGATGATCCACCAGTCTGACTTCATCCTCGCCCTCGGCGCCCGATTCACGGAGCGGAGCACCTCCGTCATCTCGGAGTTCGCGCCGCTGGCCACCGTCGCCCAGATCGACATCGACCCCACCTCTATCGGAAAGAACATCAAGGTGGACCTCCCCTTTGTGGGGGATATCCAGGAAGCCCTTGCGGCGCTGATCCCGCTGATCGTTCCCCGGGAGCGGGACGCATGGCTGGAACGGATCCGAACGGACCGTCAAACCCTGGAAGAGAAGCTTATCGACGGAGGCTGCGGCCAGGCGGGAACCCTGATCCGGAAGATCCAGGCCGCCATGCCAAGGGAGACGATTGTCGTCCCGGACGTGGGGCTCAACCAGATCTGGACGGTCCGCACCTGGCAGAGCCATTCCCCGCGCAGCCTGCTCACCAGCGGCGGAATGGGAACCATGGGCTTTTCCGTCCCGGCGGCGATCGGCGCCAGGGTGGGCGCCCCCGACCGGGATGTGGTCGTGATCTGCGGCGACGGGGGTTTTTACATGAACATCCAGGAACTGGCGACGATCAGCTACTATCGACTCCCGATCAAGATCGTCGTGATCAACAACGGCCACCTCGGAATGATCCGGCAGATGCAGGATCTCTTCTACGACGCGCGCTTCACGACAAGCGACCTGGGAGATCGCGTCGATCTGGTCGCGGTGGCCAGGGGGTTCGGCATCCCGGCGGAACGGGTGGCCGTGGACGAGGATCCGGCGGAGGCAATCGCCCGGATGGGCTCCGCCGAGGGACCCTACATGGTGGAGGCGATGGTCGATCCGGACAATTACGTCTACCCGATCATCCCGCCGGGCGCCTCCAATGTGGAGATGATTAGTGGGAAGTAGGGGGAGGAAAAGAAAGGAAAAGAATATGGCCATTGAAGAACATATCATTTCGCTGCTCGTGAACAACCAGCCGGGGGTCCTCTCGCGGATCGCCGGCGTCTTCAGCAGCCGGGGCTACAACATCCGGAGCCTCTGCGTCGCCGAGACGACGAATCCGGAGGTCTCCCGGATCACGCTGACCAGCCGGGCGGAGAGCGACTTCACGGAAAAGATCAAGAAACAGTTGGACAAGCTGGTCGATGTCATCTCGGTGACCGATTTCACCGGCGCCCCGGCCGTCCAGCGCGAGCTGATGCTCATCAGCCTCCGTCTCACGCCGGAAAACCGGAAGGAGGTGCTCCGGGCGATCGACCTCTTCGGCTGCCGGGTCGTCGCGATGAGCGAGGAGTGCCTCATCATGGAGATCACGGCCAACAAGGACAAGACGGCGGCGATCCTGAAGTATTTCGAGCCGTTCGGCGTGGTGGAGATGAACCGGACCGGCGCGATCGCCGTCTTCCGCCAGGCGCGGGAGGGATGAGGGTTCCCGCCGCAAGCAGCGGGGTATTGGATGTCATTCCGTGCTTGACATGCAGCCTGCCCCGTACCCGATACGGGGGAATCCAGTTTCCTAATCCTGGATTCCCGCTCCCCGCCTCTGCGGGGACAAACTTCGCGGGAATGACGTGAGCGAGGCAAGACTGTAGGGGGCGTTAGGCGGAAGCCGTAACGCACCAATAAAAGAAGCGGTGCGTCAAGACGCACCCTACACATGGATTCCGGGTCAAGCCCGAAATGACAAGAGAGGCAAATTACGATTTATTACGCGGTCGTCAGGCGCAAGGGTTGTATTGTGGGCCGGGGTTTCCGGTCCCGTTTCAAATCAACAAAGGAGAAAAACATGGCAAAGATCAATTTCGGCGGTGTGTGGGAAGAGGTTGTGACCTCTGAAGAATTTACGCTGAGCCGGGCGCAGGAGGTCCTGAAGGGCGAGACGGTGGCCGTTCTCGGCTACGGCGTGCAGGGACCGGGCCAGGCCCTGAACCTGCGGGACAACGGCATCCGGGTGATCGTCGGACAGCGCGAGGGGGGTAAAACCTGGCAAAAGGCCGTCGACGACGGTTTCGTGCCGGGGAAGACCCTTTTCCCGGTTGAAGAAGCGGCAAAAAGGGGGACGATCATCGAGTACCTGCTCTCCGACGCGGGCCAGAGTCAGATGTGGCCGACGCTCAAACCGTACCTGACGAAGGGGAAAACCCTCTACTTCTCCCACGGGTTTTCCATTACCTACCGCAACCAGACGAACGTGATCCCGCCTTCGGACATCGACGTCGTCCTCGTCGCCCCCAAAGGTTCGGGGCGTTCGCTGCGCACCAACTTCCTCGACGGGAGCGGGATCAACTCCAGTTACGCGATCTTCCAGGACGCCTCGGGGAAGGCGACCGAGAAAACCCTCGCGCTCGGCATCGCAATCGGCTCGGGATACCTCTTCCCGACGACCTTCGAGAAGGAGGTGTTCAGCGACCTGACGGGCGAGCGGGGCGTCCTGATGGGCTGCCTGGCCGGCGTCATGGAGGCGCAGTACAACGTGCTTAGGAAAAACGGCCACAGCCCGAGCGAGGCCTTCAACGAAACCGTGGAGGAGCTGACCCAGAGCCTCATCCGCCTCGTCGCGGAAAACGGGATGGATTGGATGTATGCGAACTGCAGCACGACCGCCCAGCGGGGCGCCCTCGACTGGAAGGGGCCCTTCCGCGACGCGGTCGCCCCGGTCTTCGACAAGCTCTACGAAAGCGTCCGTACCGGCGAGGAGACGCGGATCGTCCTGTCGGTGAACAACGCCCCCGACTACCGCGAGAAGCTCAACGCGGAGTTGGAGATGATGAACAAAACGGAGATGTGGCAGGCCGGCGCCGCCGTCCGCGCCCTAAGGCCGGAGAACCGGAAGCGGTAAAATTTGGCGCCCCTCTGTTTTGATCGCAGAGGGGTGCCCGGTTTTCCGCTGTCTCACGGCCGGGTCTTCATCCCCCGGCTGGAAATCGGCGGCAGATTGTTTCTGCACGTCGGAACGGCCAACCTGATCGACGGGGAACTGGAGGGCCTCAGGTTGCCGAGCAGCCCCGGCGGTACTTCTCGTCGAGCATCCCTTCGATGCTTGACATGACGATCCGCGTCACCCCTTCGAACTGCTCCCGGTAGCGCTGCTGCGATTCCCGGGAGAAGAGACGGAACGGTTCGTGGATCCGGTACTCCTTGAGCCGGTCGTGCACGGAGAGCGGTTCGCCGATCCGGTAGGTGATCCGGCCGCTTTTCGCAAAGGGAAGGCTCCCGGTATAGACCTCTTCGGAGTTGTTGCAGGCGACGGGGACAATCCGCTTTTCCGTGTGCAGGGCGAGCTGGGCGAGGCCGGTCCGCCCCTCGGCCAGCGTCACCGAGCGGGTGCCCTCCGGAAAGATGATCAGGTTGAGCTGCTTCTCGCAGAGGGCGATCCGGCTCAATTCCGCAACCTTCTCCATCACCGCTTCGTAATAGCCCCGGATAAACTCCGCAAACTGCTCGCCCATCGCCTGGATCGCCTCGACGGCAGCGCGCTCCTGCGGCCCCGCCTCGGCGAGACGGCCGTCGATCATGTCTTTGACGGCACGGTAGAGCCCTTTGTCCATCTTGTGGTTGAACTTCTTCCGGTAAAACTCCTCGATGAGATACCCCATCGACGGCACCGGGATGAGGTTGCAGAGGTCGAGCCCCTTCGCCAGGAACGCGTTCTTGTAGTATTTGGCCTTCACCCAGACGGTCGTGAACGGGAATTCCCGCATTTTCAACAGCTTGTACTGGAAGGGCCAGTAGTTGAACCGGTCCGTGTGGTTCATCGCAAAGATCACGCTCTCCCCGCGCGGGATCCGTTCGGCATTTTCGATCCGGATGTCCACCTTCGCGAAGAGACGGTAGTTCGGCAGAAGCAGTAAATTCGCCACGATCAACTGGCCGAACGGGTGGGAGCCCAGCTTTATTTTCTTCAGATATTCGATATCGATCATCATTCCCTCCTTGGGATGGGGACATGATGCCGCATCGTGTCCCCATCCAGCCCTATCTATTTTCAGCCGCAATGAATTAGGGCGCCTTCCCTATTTATTGCGGCTCTTCCCCGTTAAGCAGCCGCCGGACCCGCTCCAACTCCTGGGGGGTATCCACCTCGACGGAGTCGTGCGGGGTGACGACCACCTTGATCCGATAGCCGTGTTCGAGCGCGCGGAGCTGTTCGAGCGCCTCCAGGCGCTCCAGGACCCCCTCGGTCAGAGAGGTGAAGGTGCGCAGAAAATCACGGCGGTAGGCGTAGATCCCGTGGTGCTTGAAGTATTCAACCTTCTTCCCGGGGTCGCGGACGAACGGGATCGTGGCGCGGGAGAAGTAGAGAGCGAAATGGTCATGGTCGAAGACGACCTTGACAGCGTTCGGGTGGGTGATCTCCTCGTCGAGGACGATCCGGTAGATCAGCGTGGACATCGGAACGGCAGCGTCCGCCAGGAGCGGCCCGACCACCTCGTCCACCTGGACCGGCTCGAAGAGGGGCTGATCGCCCTGGATGTTGACGACGATATCGTCATCCCGAAGCCCCATCGTCTCGACCGCCTCGGCGATCCGGTCCGTTCCGGAGCGGTGGCGGGGCGAGGTCATCACCGCCCGGCCGCCGAAGGCCGCAACCGCATGGAAGATCCGTTCGTCGTCGGTCGCCACGGCAGCGAAGGAGACGGTCTTTGCCCGGAGAACCCTCTCGTAGACATGTTGAATCATCGGCTTCCCGCAGAGGTCGGCGAGCGGCTTGCCGGGAAAGCGGGTCGATTCGTAGCGGGACGGAATGATGCAGACAACCTGGACGGACATGATTGTTTTCCTGAAAACCTTAATTTTTCTAAATCATCGCGATAGGGTCCTCCCTGCGAAAGCAGAAATCCGGTCTTCTCAGCGGCTTCATGGATTCCTGCTGGAATTTACCCGCGCGAAAGTGGGGGCGGGAATGACGCAAGAGCAGGAATGGCACTCCTTACAAATAGGGATCGGCCGCGAGGAGGTGCCTCTTGACGTAATCCGCCGTCGCCTCCTCCAGCGGACGAAACGCGGTCGGGCAGCCGGCGGCGCGGAGTTTCTCCATCCGCGCCTCGGTGAAATACTGGTACTGCCCCCGGATCGCCTCGGGCATCTCGATGTATTCGATCTGCGGCGGAAGGCCGAGTGCGGCAAAGACCGCCCCGATCAGATCGTTCCAGGTCCGCGCCTTTCCCGTTCCAAGGTTGAAGATCCCGTTCGCCTCCTTGTGGTTCAGAAGCCACCAGAGCACATCGACGCAATCCTTGACGTAGACGAAGTCCCGCTTCTGGCCGCCGTCGGGATATTCCGGTTTGCAGGATTTGAAAAGCCTCACCCTTCCCGTTTCGCGGATCTGGTGGAACGCCTTGAAGATCACGCTCGTCATGTCGCCCTTGTGGTACTCGTTCGGGCCGAAAACGTTGAAGAACTTGATCCCGGCGACGCGGTCCGCGATCCGCTCGCGGAGGACCTTCAGGTCGAAGAGCTGTTTGGAGTAGCCGTACATGTTGATCGGGCGGAGGAGGAGGCTGGTTTCATCGTCGTCGGAGAAACCCTGCGCGCCGTCGCCGTAGGTCGCCGCGGAGCCGGCGTAGATGAACCGGACCCCGTGCCCGATGGCCCAGTCCGCAAGGCGGCAGGTGTAGCGGAAATTGTTCTCCATCAGGTAGTCGGCGTCCCGCTCCGTCGTCGAGGAGCAGGCCCCCATGTGGATGATCGCCTCGACGGGGAACGGAACTTGCTCCGCCTCGACCATCCCGAAGAAGACCGCCTTGTGGAGATAGTCGGCGTACCGGCGCTTGACGAGGTTCTGCCACTTCCCGGACGTCTCCAGCTCGTCGACGATAACGATGTCGCCGATCCCCTCCGCGTTCAGCTTCGCAACGAAGGCGCTCCCGATGAACCCGGCGCCGCCGGTCACAACGATCATGTTTCCGACTCCCTCATATTCCCCCACAGCCGTGAATCATTCTGTTCCGGAAGCGCACCCCCTACAGCACCTTGGCCGCATTCGCGATCGCCTTCCGGATCGCCTTCATCTTCGCGGCCGGCATCTTCACGGAGATCCCCATGATCAGCGTCCGGCCGAGGAGATCCTCCGCGTGGGGAATCGCCTTGCGGCTGTAGGTCGCCTTCCGGTTGCGCGGATCGGAGAAGGGCTGTCTTTTCGTGTTCGCCGTCGACTTCGCCAGGAAGTGCTCCCAGTTCGGAACATAGTGCCAGAAATTGTCCTTGAAACGGACCGTGTCGAGACCCTCGGCCTTGAGCGCCTTCTGGAAGGCCTTGGTCTGTTCCTCCTCCGGCAGGTTGAAGGCGAGGAAGGTCGCCGAATCCCCTTCGGAATCGGGCATCCCCCGGAATTTGATCCCCGGAAGTCCGGCCAGCGCCTCCTTGACGACCGCCTTGTTCTTCCGCTGCGCGGCGATGACCCGGTCGAGCTTCCGGAGTTGGGCGAGGCCGAGGGCGCCCTGGAGCTCGTTCATCCGGTAGTTGAAGCCGAGGATCGTTCGCCCGTCGAGCGCCCGGCTGACGGTAGAGAGGTGGTCGTGACCGTGATCGTGGTACCACTCGGTGCGGTGGTAGAGATCGAGGTCGTTCGTGATCACCATGCCGCCCTCGCCCGTCGTGATTGTCTTGTAGTGGTCGAAGCTGAAGATCCCCATGTGGCCGATGCTCCCCAGTTTTTTCCCCTTGAAGCTCGCCCCCAGCCCCTGGGCGGTGTCCTCGAGAACCAGCAGCTTGTGCTTTTTTGCCACCTTCATGATCTTGTCGATCCGCGCGGGCGCGCCACACATGTGGACGGGAATGACCGCCTTCGTGCGCGGCGTGAGCTTGTTCGGGATGTCGTCCGGATCAAGGTTCAGGGTGTCGTCGATGTCGGCCATGACCGGGATCGCGCCGACCTCAAGGACCGCCTCGTAGGTGGCCATGAACGTGAAGGCCGGACAGATCACCTCATCCCCGGGCCCCACGTCGAGGGCGGTGAGCGCGATCTTGAGGGCCGATGAGCCCGAGGTGACCCCCAGCGCGTATTGCGTCCCGCAGTACTTCGCAAAGGCCTTCTCGAAATCCCTTACCTTCCAGATCCCCTGCCGTTCGTTGTCGAAGGCATAGCGGGCAAAGACGCCCGTCTTCAGGACATCCATGACCTCCTTGATCTCTTCCTTCCCGATCAGTTCCGCACCGGCCATAACCTTATGCCTCCTTTATCGCCTAATAGCACTCCGAAAATGGGGACAGGTACAATTTCCCCTGGGAAATTGTACCTGTCCCCATTTTCGGTCAATAGCACTCCTGGTAGATCTCGACCATCTCCTCCGGCGTCATCTTGCAGGGGTTGTTGGCGAGCGGCCTCGCGACCGTCATCGCGACCTTTGCCAGCTCCGGAAAATCGGCCTCCGGGATCTCCAGCTCTTCGAGCGTCGTGAAAATACCGCAGTCCTCGATCAGGGCCTCCACCGCCTCCACGGCCAGGTAGGCCGCCTCCCGGAGCGGCAGGTCGTCGACGATCTCCCCCATGATCTCCGCGATGTCGACGAACTTCTCCTGGGCGCCGGGCAGGTTGAAGGCCATCACCCTTGGGAGCATGATCGTGTTGGCGAGCCCGTGGGAGATTCCGTATTTCCCGCCGAGCGGGTAGGAGAGGGAATGGACCGCCGTCACGCCTGCGTTGGCGAGGCCGAGCCCCGCGTAGAGGCTCCCTAAGAGCATCGCCTCCCGCGCCTCAAGGTTGGTCCCGTCATGGACGGCCGTCCGCAGATTGTCGGAGATGAGGCGGATCGCCTCCAGCGATAGCAGCTCGCTCATCGGCGAGGCGTTGATTGAAGTGTAGGATTCGATCGCGTGGCAGAGGGCGTCGATCCCCGTCGCCGCCGTGGGATGGGGCGGGAGGGTCAGCGTCAGCTCCGGATCGAGCAGCGCGAGATCGGGATAGAGATAGGGGCTGTTCATCCCCTCTTTCTTTTTGAGCTTTTTCCGGATGAAGACGGCCGTGAAGGTCACCTCGCTCCCCGTTCCGGCGGTCGTCGGGACCATGATCTTGGGGAGGCCCGGGCCGGGAACCTTGTTGAGTCCGAGATAATCCTCCGCCTGCCCGTTGTTCGCGGCGAGGACGGCGATCGCCTTGGCCAGGTCCATCGCGCTCCCGCCGCCGATGCCGACGACGCCGTCGCACTTCTTCCGGATGGCAAGCTTCGCCCCCTCATCGGCCAGCTCGATCGGCGGCTCCGGCGCCGCTTTGTCGTAGAGGACGAAACCGATCTTCGCCTTGTCCAGAAGGCCGGAAAGCCTCTCGCCGAAGCCTGTTCCGGCCAGATTGCCGTCAAGAACGACGAGCGGCCGGCTCACCTTCAACTCTGTTAGGTGCTCCGCCAGGCCGGCAAAACTACCGTTTCCGAAAACGATCTTTTTGGCGCCCGTAAACGAAAATGTCTTCATGGCCCTGTCTCCATTTTATGTCATTCGAACCCCGTCATGCGGTATTCGGTTTTCTTACGAGCACGACGGCGGAAAGTCAAGAAGATTTGCGCTCCTTGTTGTCCCCGTACCACTCGATCTGCCGGCAGATTCCGCGGAGGATCTTGACCTCCCGCGCCAGCAGGGTCGTCCGGGAAAACAGGCGGCGGAGGTGCATCATCCAGTAGTCGGGATTGTCCGGCAGCAGAAATCCGATCGCCAGCAGGGTCTCCTTGAGCTTTGCGTACATCCCCTCCAACTCCTTCGCACTGGCCAGTTTCGGCGCAAATTCGCTATCATTTTCCATCCGGGCCACGAGGAGCTCATAGCAGATGACCATCACCGCGTGGGAGAGGTTCAGCGACTTGAACCCCACGGTGGGAATCGTGACCAGGGTCTGGCAGAAGCGGAGGTCGTCGTTCGTCAGTCCCGTGTCCTCCGGGCCGAAGAGCAGCGCGATCCAGTTTTGCTGCGACAGGCCGACCACGATCTCGGCCATCCGGCGGGGGGAGACGACGGGCCCCCGCCCCGACCCGTGCCGCGCCGTCGTTCCGACAACCCAGGAGAAACCCGCGAGCGCCTCGTCGAGGGTGTCGCAGTGGCGGATCCCGTCGATGATCTCCTTCGCCACATGGGTCGCCATCTGCCGGACCGCCTCGTCGTCCAGGTCGCGGTTCCCGACGACAATCATCTTTCCGATCCCCATGTTGATCGCGCAGCGCGCCGCGGAACCGACATTCCCGGGGAACTTCGGCCCTTTCAGAACAATCGTGATGTTATCAAGATTCGCTTTCACCATAGACCGTTTCCATCCCTGACGACCTCGGGTGTTTTGAAATCAAGTCCCTCCGCGTGCAGGACCTTTTTCCCCCCCTGTCCTTCGACGAGCTCAGGACAGGCTATGGCTTCGCTGTCTGTCATGGTGAGCCTGTCGAACCACGCGCTTCGCCCTCAATCCGTTTTCCCGGCGGGCGCTCCGCTGCGGGGGCAGGGCGTCCCGGAAAAATCTCCAAAGCGCGCTTCCGGCATCCGATTTTCCAGTTGCACATAGGTCTCGCATGGCTGGTTACGGTTTCCGCCACCGTGCCGCGACAAACGCCCCCGTGTCCCGCCCCTCTGCTTCCCGTTCGCTCCGGTCGAACGTTGCCGGATCGTCCTCCTTGCCGAAATGGACCACCGTCCGGACTATGCCGGGAACGGACGTAGCCGCGAGGAGCTGCGCGGGCGACCGGAAGAAGACCCGGTTGAAGATCGACTCCGGATCCCGCCTGGCGTTCGCGCTGCGTCTTGCGGCCCAGGGGCTCAGGCTGTTGAGCGTCGCCACGACGACCACCCCTCCGGGCCGTGTCACGCGGAACAGCTCCGCGACGGCCCGCTTTTCGTCCGCAACGAACTCCAGCGCCGCGACGGAGACGCTCTTGTCGAAAGAGCGGTCGGCGAACGGAAGCTTCGTCATGTCGGCCGTAACCCCGC
>CAKKRN010000085.1:0-1412 GCA_919902745.1 Syntrophaceae bacterium
GAACGCCGGCAAGGATTTCCTCCCGCCGCCCGTACTTTTCAGCAGAAATCAACAGAGCCTCCGTCTTCCAGAAGCTCCGGAGGAGTTCGCCGACGACCTTGGCCCCCTCCGCGAGGCAAAGCCCCTCCCGGCGGCGGTACTTCTCCATCGTCAGTTTTTCCCACCCCTTGAGCTGCGACTTCGTGGGTTTCCCGATCCTCTCCGACATGGACGTCCTTAAAAAAGCTGAAAGCCGTTGTTTCCGAACCGTCTGCAGCAAGTCCCTGATAAACATCTCCCCTCTTTCCCATCTCCCGGGGCGGAAGAGCGTCTGGGGATGGGTGAAAAGACGCCAGTTATTTTAGCAGAGAAATCTAAAGATTGGAAAGGGTTTCTGATAAACCGGAAGGCTTTTACCCTTGACAGAAGCCCTTCTTTTTCCTATGGTCTATGCGCCGCGCGAAAGCGGTGACCATTTCGGCATTCATAACAGGCAAGCCGCGCAAGGCATTCCCGGGCGCCTTCGTGGATCGGCGATCTGGTTACGCAAAAAAGGAAATATTCCGTTAACGAAGGAGGATTACATGAAGAATTTTGTACCGAAAGGGATCATCCCCGCGATGGTCACCCCGATCACGGCGGAGGGACGGATTCACGAAGGCGCACTCCGGAAACTGACCAATCATCTGATCGACGGCGGCGTTCACGGTCTTTTCCCAGTCGGAAGCCAGGGGGAATTTTTCTCCCTCACCTTCGAACAGAAAAAAGAGGCCATCCGGATTGTCGTTGACGAGACCCGTGGCCGGGTTCCCGTCTATGCGGGAACCGGCGCCGTCACCACTTGCGAGGCGATCGAAACGACGAAGATGGCGCAGGACTGGGGGGTCAGCGCGGTCTCCGTCATCACCCCCTATTTCCTCATTCCCAGCCAGAAGGAGCTGATCGCGCATTATACGGCGATTGCGAAGGCCTGCCCGGACCTGCCGATCCTGCTCTACTCCAACCCCGACCGGACCCAGGTTCCCTTCCCGACCTCCACGGTCCTGGAACTGGCCGCCGTCGACAACATCGTCGGCGTCAAGGACTCGAGCGGCGACATGTCGATGACCGGCGAGTACATCCGCCTCACCCGGGGGATGAATTTCCATGTCCTGATGGGACGCGACACCTTGATCTACGCCGCGCTCTGCTATGGAGCGACCGGTTCGATCTGCGCGACGGCGAACGTCGACCCCAGGGTACCGGTCGAGATCTACGAGGCCTTCATTGCGGGCGACCACAAGCGGGCGCTCGACGCTCAATACCGGCTGGCGCCGCTCCGGGTTGCCTTCGGTCTCGGCACTTTCCCCGTTGTGGTCAAAGAGGCGCTCAACATGATCGGCATCGAGGCGGGGCCGGCGATCCTCCCGGTCGGACCGATGACGCCGGAAAAC
>CAKKRN010000085.1:1512-5634 GCA_919902745.1 Syntrophaceae bacterium
AATCGTGGTCGTGAACACGCCGAACGCGAATGCGACATCCGTTGCCGAGCACACCCTGACCGCCATCGGCGCCCTTGCCAAACGCGTGGTCGTTTACGACCGCGCCATTCGTGAGGGTCGCTG
The DNA here is from genome assembly GCA_919902745.1 of Syntrophaceae bacterium. GTDB lineage: Bacteria > Desulfobacterota > Syntrophia > Syntrophales > UBA5619 > UBA5619. The sequence continues at coordinate 1,636 of CAKKRN010000085.1, forward strand.
GGAACTCCGCAACAGCTATGGGGCCGTTGATCTCGACGGCAAGACCCTTGGATTGGTTGGAATCGGGAGAATCGGTTCGATGGTCGCCCGGCGGGCGGCCGCGGCCTACAACATGAAGGTGATCGCCTTCGATCCTTACGTGAAGCCGGAGGCGGCACGAGAGCTCGGCCTCACCCTCTGCGCGCAGATGGATGACGTCTTTAGTCAGGCGGACGTGATCTCCCTGCATACGCCGCTGACCCCGGAAACGAGAGGGTTCGTGAACGCAGCGAAGCTCCGCCTGATGAAGCCCACCGCGTTCCTGCTGAACTTTTCCCGGGGGGAGGTTGTCGACGAGAAGGCCCTCTGCGAGGCGCTGAAGTCAGGCGTCATCGCCGGGGCGGCCATCGACGTCTACGATCCGGAGCCCCCGCTGAAGGACAACCCGCTCTTCGCGCTGGAGAACATCCTCCTGTCACCGCACAGCGCGGCGCTGACGCAGGAGTGCGTGATCCGCATGGCAACCGGCGCGGCGGAGGGCGTCGTGGACGTTCTTTCCGGCCGGCGACCCCAGTTTGTCGTCAACCCGGAGGTCTTCAAGCCGTAAACCATTTCACGGGAAAATAGGGGCTCAAGTCCCCCTTTTTCGTATTGATGCAAAGGAGGAGAAAACCTGTGAAAAAATATGAACGCATCACGGCGATCATCACCTCCCTGGGGGGCGTGTGGATCATGTATTACGCCTGGCGCACGCTGAAGCTCGGCTCGATCCATGTGCCCGATGCCGGTCTTCTGCCGTTTCTGTGCGGGGTGGGCCTGGCCGTCCTTGGCATCGCCTGGATACTGATCCTCCAGTGGACAAAAGAGGCGGAAAATGAAGGGCCGGCGGAGCAACGCCTGTGGCATAGGCCGGTCTTGTCGCTGCTCCTCATGGTGCTTTACGGCTGGGCGATGGAATCCGTCGGCTATATCACCTCGACGTTCATCTTCGTGATCGCCTGGCAGAAGGTCATCGAACACGAAAAGTGGTTGAAAACGATGATCATTGCACTGCTGGGGACGTTCGCGATGTATGCCCTTTTCGTCTATCTCCTGAAGGTGCCCATACCCCCGGAATTTTTTGCCGGATAAGGAGTGGTTCCCATGGATATCTTTACCGGCCTGATCAACGGTTTCTCCATCGCCCTTACGGGAACAAACATCCTGTTCTGTTTCCTCGGGGCGCTGATCGGCACCGCCATCGGCGTCCTTCCGGGCCTCGGTCCGGCGGCCACGATCGCCCTTCTGCTGCCGATGACCTATGTGATCGGCTCCCCGGTGACCGCGATAATCATGATGGCGGGCATATACTACGGCGCGATGTACGGAGGATCGACCACCTCCATCCTGCTGAACCTCCCCGGCGAGGCGGCCTCCGTCGTCACCTGCATCGACGGCTACCAGATGGCCAAGAAGGGGCGCGCGGGGGCGGCCCTGGGGATCGCCGCGATCGGATCGTTTATCGCCGGCACGGTCGCCGTCCTCGGCCTGACCTTCTTCGCCCCGCCGCTCGCCGAATTCGCCCTCGATTTCGGCCCCCCCGAATATTTCGCCCTCACGACGCTGGGGCTGCTCCTCGCCGTAACCCTCTCCGGCGGCTCGATCACGAAGGGGCTGATCATCCTCTTCGTCGGCCTCCTGCTGGCGATGGTGGGGCTCGACCCGATCTCGGGAAAGATCCGGTTCACCTTCGGGAGCATCGTCCTCCAGGGCGGTTTCGACTTCGTGACCCTGGCGATGGGGGTCTTCGGCCTCGGCGAAATCCTCTATAATCTTGAATCCACGCTAAAGACGGAAATCGTCACGACGAAGCTCGGAAAGGTTTTCCCGACCCTCAAGGATTGGGCGGATTCCAAGTGGGCGATCTTCCGCGGATCGGTCATCGGGTTCTTTGTCGGGATCATCCCCGGCGGCGGCGCCGTCATCTCGTCGCTCGCCTCCTATGCCATCGAAAAGAAATACTCGAAGCATCCGGAGGAGTTCGGGCAGGGGGCGATCCAAGGGGTGGCCGGACCGGAGTCGGCGAACAACGCCGCATCGAGCTCTTCCTTCATACCGCTCCTCACGCTGGGGATCCCGGGAAACGCCGCGATCGCGATGATCTTTGCGGCCCTGATGATCCAGGGGATCACGCCGGGACCCTTCCTGGTCGCGGAGCACCCGGACGTCTTCTGGGGGGTCATTGCCTCGATGTACATTGGAAATGCGATGCTCCTCGTGTTGAATCTCCCGATGGTGGGGATCTGGGTGCAGATGCTTCGCGTCCCTTATGGGATCCTTGCGCCCATCATCGTCCTGTTCACGACGGTCGGCGTTTACAGCGTCCAGAATCAGGTCTTCGACATCTATTCGATGCTTTTCTTTGCCGCCCTCGGCTACGGGATGCGGAAACTGAACTTCGACCCGGCCCCGCTGCCGCTCGCCTTTGTCCTCGGTCCGATGGTCGAGCGGTCGCTCCGCCAGTCGCTGCTGATCTCCGGCGGAGATCTGACGATCTTCGTATCGCGGCCGATCTCGGGGACTCTGGTCGCCATCTTTGTGCTTCTGGTCGTGGGGCAGACGGCCTTTTATATCAAACGGAAAACGGGAGGGAAGAAAACACCGGCAACATAAAAGAAGGATAAGTGTACAGAAAGAGTCCCATTAACCCATTTAAGAAGGAGGTATCCTATGACTCACATGCGTAAAGTCACCCTGTTTCTGATCCTGGCACTGGTCGCCATGCTGGCGGCCGGCGGACTGTGCTTCGGCGCCGAGAAATACCCGACTAAGCCGATCCAGGTCATCGTCCCCTTCTCAGCCGGCGGCTCCAGCGATCTCACGGCCCGCACCGTGGAAAAGTTCTGGACGAAGTATAGCCCCCAGCCGATGCTGATCATCAACAAGCCGGGCGCCGGCGGCGTCCTGGGAGAGGAGTACGTCGTCCGTTCCAAACCGGACGGGTACATCCTCTATGTCGGACAGGGCTCCGGCCATGACCTGGTCATGCCGCACCTGCAGAAGATGCCGTTCGACCCGTTGAAAGACATCGCCCCGGTCGCGAGGATCTCGATCCATTCGATCGTGATCTGCGTGAGCGGAAAATCACCCATCAAATCGATGAAGGACCTGATCGCGTACGCAAACAAGGGGAACAAGGTCACCGCTGCCGTCTCCACCGCGGCAGGATCGGTGGACCTCGTCATGAGGGCCATCGCCAAGCGGGCGAACATCCCCATCACGACCGTGCCCTTTGCCGGCGGCGCCGATTCGACCACCGCCCTGGCGGGCGGTCACCTCGTGATCGGCGGCGGTCATCCCTCCGAGGTAATGCCGCACATCAAGGCCGGCCGCTTCCGGGCGATCGGCGTCGCCCTCGACCGTCGCGACCCGACCCTCCCGAACGTCCCGACCCTCAAGGAACAGGGAATCAATGTCGCCACCTGGGGGTCGGTGAAGGGTGTCGCCGTCCCGCTCGGCACGCCGCCCGAAATCATCGAATACATCTCCTCGACCCTCAAGAAGGTCTGCGAGGATGCGGAGTTCAAAAAGGCGATGGCCTCGATCTCCCAGCCGATCGACTACCTGAACACGAAGGACTGGACCGCCTTCATGCAGAGGGCGTACAAGGACTACGGAGACCTGATCAAGGAGCTGGACATCAAGATCTGATCCCCGCCGGTTGACATCGTAAAAAGAGAGGCGCCGCGGTTCTCCGGCGGCGCCTCTTTACTTCTGCCTCTCTCCAAGAGGTGGCGGAATGGATCGGATTTCCATGGCGGAATCCATCGGAATCGGGTGGCGCTTTCAATCGGAATCCCGTGGCGGATTGTGTCGGAATAGGCAGAGGTCAAAATCGAAACGAATATCGCCATATTTAGCGGAAAACTTCATCCGGTTCTTACGTACTTTCTGGTTTCAAAAGAGATTATACTGACAGCATGTAACACTCGCCTTCGCCTTATCAATAACGTCTATCATCTTGATTATTTATTGTAGTCG
>CAKKRN010000086.1 GCA_919902745.1 Syntrophaceae bacterium
GGCTGAAGGGAACATACTGACCATCCAAAGGATGGCGCTTTTTTCCGATGCGATGTAAGAAAAAAACTATTTAACTTTTTCTGTATGAATTTTTTCTTCGACGGCTCCGATGATCGCAGTAGCAGACACATTGAAGGCTTTGGCCAATTGAAAGATCGTGATCAAGGAGGGTTGTTTATGACCATGTTCGAGAAGGGAGATAAAGCTTCTATCCATGTGACTCAACTCGGCAAGTTTCTCCTGGGAGAGATTGTTTGCCTTCCTCAGTTTCCTGACGACTTGTCCGAATGCCTCTTCGATAGTCAAGTTTGCCTCCTTGTTGAGGCAACTTAACAGAATTGGTAGAGATATTCTGTTGACTATAGACAACAATGGTTGATATAAAGCTTCACATTAAAAGGATCAGTCTGCGGAGTTCCCCTGCTTCGTCCAGACCGATGCCGCAAGTCTGTGCCCATTGCAGGCCGGATACAATTCAATCGAGGATACGGCATGAACAACATAGGCGTTATCCTGGTGGTTGGCGAAACCTCGGAATCCATGGAACTGCTGACGGAGCACCTGACAGCCGAAGGCTATCAGGTGCGTCTGGCCGACAGCGGAAAAGTGGCGCTGACTTTCGCAGCAGCCAGGCCGCCGGAATTGATCTTGCTGGACAATCACTTGCCGGATATGGATGGTTTTGAAGTATGCCGGCGGCTCAAGACGAGGGAGGAGAGTCGCACCATCCCCATCATCTTTATCAATGCGTCCCCGGACGTGGATACGCAGGTGGCGGGTTTGCGGCTCGGCGCCGTGGACTTCATCACCCTGCCGTTCCACCCGGAAGAATTTCTGGCCCGTATCCAGATCCATCTGGAACTGGGTCGGTTGCATGCGCGGTTGGAACAAGAGGCAGCCCACCTGCGAATGGCCAACGCGCAACTCCAGCGAGAGATTGCCGAATGCAAGCGGGTGGCGGCGGAGATAAGGAAAATTTCATTGCGCGACGAGCTGACAGGACTGTACAACCGGAGAGGATTCATCACCCTGGCAGAGCAGCAACTCAGAGCCGCGAAGCGGGCCAAAAGTCAGATCATGTCCGTCTTCATCGATGTCGATGACCTGAAAGGGATAAACGATACCCTGGGCCATAAAGAAGGCGACAAGGTCCTGATAGATACAGCAACCATTCTCCGCGCGACCTTCAGGGAATCGGACATCTTAGCGCGTATCGGCGGGGACGAGTTTGCCGTCCTTACCAGCGACGTGACGGAATTGAGTAAGGAAGTCTTTTCGCTACGCTTGCAACAAGGCATTGATGACTGGAATGGAAGAGAATTTCGCCAGTACCAGCTCGCCCTGAGCTGGGGCGCCGCTACTTATGTTCCCGAATCATCCCTGTCTTTGGACCAACTTATCTCAGCGGCTGACGAGTTGATGTACGCCCAGAAAAAGACCAAGCTAATCGGGAGGATTTGAGTGGATGCTATTAGGCGCATGCTGGTGGATAAGGAATGTCAACAGAGTATTGAACGTGCGGGCTACCTTGGGAGCCGCGATTCAGGCTATTGTGGAGGCTATTGAAACGAGAGCCCCCCTTTTTTATTGACATTTAACC
>CAKKRN010000087.1 GCA_919902745.1 Syntrophaceae bacterium
TGACGCCCAGGTAATCGCAATCGAGCCCCTGCGCCTGCTCCACGTCCTCCCAGGTTTCCACGGAAAGACCGATGATCGCTTTCGGCCCCATCAGCCGCCGGGCAATCCCATAGGGCATGTCTTCCTGACCCACGTGCACGCCGTCGGCCTCAACGGCGAGTGCGACATCGATGCGGTCGTTGATGATGAGAGGCACCCCATAGGGCGCTATCAGGGCCTTGATCCGTGAGGCCTCCTCGACAAAGAAGCGGGTGGAAACATTCTTTTCGCGGAGTTGGACGCAGGCGGCTCCGCCCCGGACCGCCTGCAGAACCACCTCCGCGAGCGGTTTTTCGCCGCACAGGCCGCGGTCGGTGACGAAATACAATCCTTTCATGGTTCCTTCTCGATCTTCACCATGCGGTCGATGTCGTCGGCGGAGAGATTGTAGAGCGCGTCGATGAAGTGAAGCTGAAGAGAGCCCGGCCCCGTCGATTTGGCGAAGGCGATCTCGCCGGCGATTCCCATAACGGCCATCGCCTCCGCGGCGGCAACGGCTGGGTCGGACACGACGGCGGCGAAGGCCCCGCAGAGGGCGCTCGCCGTGCAGCCGAGGCCCGTCACGCGGTTCATCATGATGTGGCCGTTCCGGCCCCGGATAACCCCTGTCCGGCCGATGGTGTAGTCTGTTTCGCCGCTGATGCAGACGGCCGCGCCGGATTCTGCATGTAATTTTCGGCCGATTGCCACTGCCGCGTGCGAGGAGGCGGTGCTGTCCACCCCCTTCGTCCTCGCGTTCGTCTCTAAAAGCGCCATGATCTCCGAGGCGTTCCCGCGGATGATCTCCGGGGGGACGGCCCGGATCAGCTCGCGTGCCGTCCGCGTCCGGTAGGAGGTGGCCCCCGCCCCCACCGGGTCGAGGACGATCGGGATTTTTCGTTTGCGCGCCGCTTCGGCCGCCGTGAACATCGCGCGAACCCAGGCCGGGCTCAGGGTGCCGATGTTGATGACGAGGGCGGAGGCGATCCCGACCATCTCTTCCATCTCCTCCTCCGCATGGGCCATAACCGGCGAGGCCCCGAGGGCGAGCAGCGCGTTTGCCGTGCTGTTCATGACGACGTAATTGGTAATGCTGTGAACGACCGGCGCCTTTTCCCGGATCGCCTGAACCGCTGACCAGATCTCTTCTGCCGTGATATTCATCGGATGTTTTCCCTCGAACCATATTTCGCTACCGGAGTGACGATGCCCGACGATTACTCGAGACGCGATGAGCGATTCTATCGCTATTCCGGGAGAGTTGCAAGGCCTTGTGAAGCGGCCCCTTTTCCCGAATGGAGGAAGCCGCGATTGCGCATCCGATCGAGGAGCGCTTCGGCC
>CAKKRN010000088.1 GCA_919902745.1 Syntrophaceae bacterium
TTTACCGGGCGGCGCTGCCGCAAAACGCTAAATTTCAAGACCTGACCCCAACCTTACCGGATAAGCTGGTTCATCTCGAAGATCGGCAGCAAGATCGACACGACAATGAACCCGACCACGGCCCCCATCACGAGGATCATCACCGGCTCCAGCAGGGAGGTTACGAGGAGGATATTGGCCTCCACCTCCTTCTCGTAGGCATCGGCGACCCGGAAGAGCATCGTCTCCATATTGCCGCTCTGTTCCCCCACGGAGATCATCGCGACGGCGATGGGGGGGAAAAAACCGTTCCGGGAGAGGGGGGCGGAGAGGCTCTGTCCCTCCTCGACCTCCTTGGCCGCCCGCCGGATCTCGTCCGCGATGATGAGGTTGTCCACGACATTCCTGGCGATCTCCAGCGCCGCGAGGAGCGGCACGCTGCTCTGGAGAAGCGTGCCCAGGGTGCGGCTGAAGCGCGCCACGGCGATCTTCCGGTTCAGGCCGCCGAAAAGCGGTGCGCTGAGTTTCAGCCGGTCCCAGAGATGGTGGCCCTGGTCGGTCTTCCGGATCGCATAGCGCACGCCGATGATGCCGGCGAGCAGGATGAGCGCGATGATCCACCAGAGGGATTTCAGAAAGCCGCTCACGACGATCAGAAAGACGGTGATCCCCGGCAGCGTCTGGTGCATCTCCCGGAAGATGTTCGTGATGTTCGGCACGACGAAGGTCACCAGAAAGAACAGGACGCCGCTCCCGATGAAGAACATGAAGAGCGGGTAGGCGAGCGCCGACCGGATCTTCGTTTTCAAGGCCTGCTGGCCTTCCTGGAAATCGGCCAGCCGCTCCAGAACGAGGTTCATCGTCCCCGACGCCTCCCCCGCCCGGACCATATTGATGTAGAATGGTGGAAAGACCTTGGGGAAATGGGACATGCTCTGGGTCAGGCTGTTCCCCTCGTTGACCTCCTCCCGGATCTGGGCGAGCGTCGTCTTGAGCAGCGGATTCCGGATCTGGGTGACGAGCGCCGAGAGGGAGGGAACGAGCGGCAGCCCCGCCCCGATGAGCGTCGCAAGCTGCCTTGTCATCAGGGCCAGTTCCTGGAGGCCGACCCTTCGGAAGAGCCGGACGGCGCCTCCCCGGACAGCCGTTTCCTCCCGCTTCTGTTCGGAGGCCTCGGAGAGCTCCACCGGGAAGATCTCCGTCTCGCGGAGCTTCTGGCGCGCGGCGACGACGCTCCCCGCATCGATGATCCCCTTCCGCCTGTGGCCGTCCGTATCCAGTGCGATGTATTCATAAACCGGCATGAATGATCCCGTCTCTTTTCCCCGTCGTTTTGTCCCCCTCTACCATACTGCCGGTACGATTTCAAGGACGCCGATTTTGGATTAAGTATACTGTCCCCTTAATTCCAAGTCCATTTTTGTCGGATCGGGAGCACAAAGGTACAAATTTGTTCCGTTCCATTTTGCATCGGATTACGGGCGCCTCAAGAATAATGACGAATATATTCTATATATTAAGCCGTTATAGCCGCGTTGGCATTCTCCTTGCTCCGTCGTATCCAACCGGGATCGCCGCCGGACGGGTATCTTGGGACATCCGAATTCCAAAAGTCCGGCGGAACGGATCCTGAAAATCATTAGGAGGTATTCATCATGAACACAGGAGATACGGCATGGGTTTTGACCTCGGCGGTCCTCGTTCTGGGAATGACGATCCCGGGGCTGGCTTTCTTCTACGGAGGGCTTGTGAGGCGGAAGAACGTTCTGTCCATCCTGATGCAGTGTTTCATCATCACCTGCGTCATCAGCCTGCAGTGGGTCCTTTTCGGCTACTCCCTGGCCTTCGGGCCGGATACCGGATGGGGGATCATCGGCAGCCTGAAATGGGCGGGGCTCAACTTCGTCGGCGGGCAGCCGAATGCGGATTACGCGGCGACGATCCCCCATCAGGCCTTCATGATCTTCCAGGCGATGTTCGCGATCATTACGCCGGCCCTGATCATCGGGGCGTTCGCGGAACGGATGAAATTTTCGGCCTTTCTGCTCTTCACCCTCCTCTGGGCGACGCTGGTCTATGATCCGCTGGCCCACTGGGTGTGGGGAACCGGTGGCTGGCTCAGGAACCTGGGCGCGCTGGATTTCGCCGGCGGGATCGTCGTCCACGTCAGTTCCGGCATCTCGGCCCTGACGCTGGCAATCCTGCTGGGGAAACGTTGCGGCTATGACCTGCAGCCCTTCCGGCCGCACAACCTTCCCTTCACCGTCCTCGGCGCGGCCCTGCTCTGGTTCGGCTGGTTCGGCTTCAATGCGGGCAGCGCGCTGGGGGCGAATGAACTGGCCGCCAACGCCTTCATCACAACCCATATCGCCGCGGCGACGGCCGGCCTAACCTGGGCGCTCATCGAATGGCGGCATCACGGCGCCCCGACCGTCCTCGGCGCGGTGACGGGCGCAGTCGCGGGGCTGGTGGCAATCACACCGGCCTGCGGCTTCGTGAACCCGATGAATGCGATCTTCATCGGCATCCTGGTCGCCCTGTTCTGTTACATTGCCGTGGTTCTGATCAAGACCAAGCTCGGCTATGACGACTCCCTCGACGCCTTCGGCGTCCACGGTGTGGGCGGCATTTGGGGAACTTTGGCAACGGGGCTCTTCGCGGAAAAGGCGGTCAACGCCGCCGGCGCGGACGGCCTGCTGTTCGGAAACTCCCGTCAGTTCTTCGTCCAGCTGCTGCTGGTCGTCGTCGTACCGCTGTTCGCCGCCGGGATGACCTGGATCATCTTCAAGGCCGTGGACGCCCTTGTCGGGATGCGGGTGGAAAAGAAGGACGAAATCGTCGGTCTCGACCTCACGCAACAGAGCGAGTCGGCCTATACCGTTATCGAATGACGATTTTGGAACAGGTCCATATTAAAACCTTATCAATACGGTATCATCGAACAGGAGGAGGGAATCATGAAATACATCGTTGCGATCATCCAACCGCATAAGTTGGAAGAGGTCAAACAGGCGCTCGAGGCGGTGGACGTGAACCTGATGACCGTCACCAACGTGCTCGGGCAGGGACGGCAGAAGGGATACACGGAGATCTACCGCGGGGCGAAGGAGGTTGGCGGCCTTCTCCGGAAGGTCCGCCTCGACATCGCCGTCAACGAGGAGTTCGTCGAGCCGACGATCGCCGCCATCAACAAGGGGGCGAGGAGCGGCGACGGCGCCGTCGGTGACGGAAAGATCTTCGTCCTGGATCTCGCCGATTGCGTCCGGATCAGCTCCGGCGAACGCGGCGGCACCGCCATCGGCTGACGTTGCGGGCCGG
>CAKKRN010000089.1 GCA_919902745.1 Syntrophaceae bacterium
TGTCGACGAGAAAATCCGGGTGGACGGCAACGAGCTTCTCCCGGCTGTGCCAGCCCCAGGTAACGGCCACCGTCCGGACGCCGGCCTCGCGGGCCTCCAGGATGTCCCCTGTCGTGTCACCGATGTAGAAGGCTCGCTTGCGATCGATCCCGTATTTCGAGAGGGCGTGCGCGATCTTATCCTTCTTGCTGAAAAGAAAGTCGGAACCGAGGATCTCCTGGAAAAAGCGATCGAACCCGAAGCGTTCGAGCATCTTGCTGATCGTCCGGAAGCCGTTGGAGGAGATGACCACAAGGAGGTGGTCCTTCTGCAGGGCTTCCAGTACGGGGATCAGCCCATCGAAGGGTTTCATCGCGTCATAATTGATCCCGGGGAGGATCTCTTTCGCCGCCCCGGCAAAGGCTACGAGGTCGACGCCCTTCGCCGCCATCGATTCGTAGAAATTGCCCTCGAAAAGCGCGATATAATCCTCCCTGTTCTTCACAATCGGCGTCCCGATCCGCAAAAGACACCGAGCCACCGCTTCCGCATAGAGATCCAGCGAATCGGCCAGAACGCCATCAAAGTCGAACAGAAACAGATTTCTCTCTTTCACAGCGCCATCTCCAGGCCGTCATACGCCAGATCGATCGCGAGCGGGGACTCAGAGGAATGGATCCGCAGGTAGTCGCGGGTTTCAGCGAGAAAACGGTCCAGGGCCTCATCATCCAGGGTCGGTTCGCTGTGAAAGAGGCAGAGGCGTTTTACCCCTGCACGGACGGCAAGTTCAACCCCGAGGAGGTTGCTGGAGTGGCCCCAGGTCTCCTTTGGACCATTCGCATCCGCCAGGGAGTACTGGGCATCGAAGATCAGAAGATCGGCGTCCCGGAAAAAGTCAAGAAAGGGGTAGTCTTCATTTCGCGCCTCCTCTCCGTGCTCCATGTCGGTTGAATAGACGATCTTCCTCCCCTCACGGATGAAGCTGTAACCGTAGGAAACCCCCGGATGATTCTGGCGGAGCATCCGAACGGTGAAACCGGCGATCTCGTGCGGCTGTCCCGGATCGAGGGTGTGGAACCGAATATCCGCCCCAAGGGCGTGAAAGGGAACCGGAAAAGAGGGGGCAGCCTGCTGGTTTACGAAAGCCTCCTCCATAGCCGCATGGCCGCCATAGATATGGATCTCCTGACCGGGGAGAAAGGCCGGGATGAAGAACGGAAAACCCTGGATATGGTCCCAGTGGAGATGCGATAGAAACAGATGGAAGACGGCCGGCGATCCGCCCTTTTCGGAACGCATCAAGGCGTGCCCGAAATCCCGGATGCCGGTTCCCGCGTCGCAGAGGATGAATCCCTCACCGCCGCCGATTTCGACACAGGAGGTGTTTCCCCCGTAGCTCCCCCGGACGGCGAACGGAAGCTCCTGGTCGATAAAAGCCCCGATCTCCTCATCGGTCGCAAGATTACGCGACCGGGATGCCCGGATCGCCCGGAAGATCTTCTCGCGGATCTGTCGTGTTGTCGCCGACGCGGGCAGCGATCCGCGCGTCCCCCAGAAATGGATGTACATCCCTTACACCTCCCTGGAAAGGCTGCATGCGGGGCGTCCCCGTTACACCATTCGCCCCGCTGCACCCCCGCCAATATGCTGACCGGATCCTGCTTTGAACCCGGCCTGCGAACCCACCTCCCTCTCTCCGCAGGTCAGGAGATGGACCCTCTTTTTCTTGAATTTAGAATAAAGCCGACTCGATGTCAACCATCAAAGCGTGCGCCCCCCCGTCACCCCATTCCGCGCATCGGGAACCGACCGGATCTGCCGGCACACGAAGAAGCGATGTGGAATTTTTGCCTTGAAAATATCGTTCGACTCTGACATCCGACAGCGCAGTTTAACGTCTTGAATGGAGGAATAGTAAAGTGATTTTGAGTCTATTCCAGTCTGTCCCACTTATATGAGGCGCTTTCAGGGAACCCGTGAGGTTCCTTGGGACGGACTCATCTGCAACTCTCCCGCTTGGCGTCTAGGGACCGGCCTTTCGTTTCGCCCCTGGAAGCAGGCGGGGAGGCGAAAGGAGGTTCAAAAAATCGATCCATAACCCTGATTCGATAGATGAATGCAGCCTGTATCCGAGCTGCGAGACCTTTGAATTTCTGCCCTTCCTGTTATTGCGAGGAGCGCAGCGACGAAGCAATCTCATGGTTTATCGAATGGTTAAAGGCGCTGGGAGGGGTGGACAAAGGAATCAACCTCTACACCAGAGACGAGGCCAGCGGTACGCGGGAAGTCTTCTGGCAAATGGCGTTGGACCAGAAAGAGATCGCATCCAAAGCGAACGTCATCGTTTCCAACGGCGCCATGAAATCCGCCGTTGCGGGCAATCCGTACGGCATCGGCTATGTATCCGTCGGACATATCGATCAAACGGTTGCGCCGGTGGCCATGGATGGAATCTCCCCGACCCTGGCGAATGTGAAAGAGCCGGTTTCCGACAGAAGAGCACGATGGCCGACAGGGTCGAACAGGCGCTGAAGCGGGCGTTCCTGTGGGACGAAGTGAAAGACCGCCTGAATGAAGATGCGCTGCTCCTCTCGGGGGGGCAGCAGCGTCTCTGCATCGCCCGGGCGCTGATCCTGGAGCCGGAGATCCTGCTGCTGGATGAACCGACGTCGTCCCTCGATCCAAAAGCCGGCACGGTGATCGAAGAGCTGCTGGTAAACCTGAAAGACTCCTGCACCCTCCTGATCGTCTCCCATTACAAGGATCAGGTGCAGCGAATTGCCGACGCCGTCTTCGAACTCGCGGAGGGGAAATTCGTCCCGATGCCTGTCTGGAAGTGACGCAATCAGCCAAACCCTGGCTGGTCAACAGGAATTAGGAGGTGGCGTCACCATGCTTTACATCTTCCTGAACCTACCCCTTCAACCTTTTGGAATCCGACATGAGAGTGAATTACTTGAAAATGCCGATATGAGCCCTCAGGGATTACTATATGAGAAGGACTTTCCAAAAGTTGCCCTTATGAAGCCTCCAGAGAGGTAATGGACCTCTTTGGGGGCCATTGTTTTTGTATTCTTCGTTGTATGGAGTAAATCTAATAGCAGGGAAAGGAGGTGACAAGGCATGAAAAAAA
>CAKKRN010000090.1 GCA_919902745.1 Syntrophaceae bacterium
CGGGAATGATCAGGACCCCATGCAGCGGGGTCATTCGCCGAACGATCCATTCCTGCAGCACAAACCTGGCGAGAAGAGGTGACATCCCGAACCGGCTTTTCCGCCATACCTTTCTGGAGGGGCCATGCCATTGAATAAGATGCTTCAAAAATGGTTCGGCGGCTACGACCAGATCACCGGAGATCTCTGGGGTGGTTTTGCCGCCATGCTGGTGGCGCTGCCCGCGGCCATCGCCTACGGGATTGCCGTCTATGCGGTGTTGGGACCGCAATATGTCGCCTATGGTTCCATCGCCGGCATCATCGGCGCGATTGCACTCGGCATGATTGCCCCCCTGCTTGGCGGATCACCGCGGCTGATTTCCGCACCTTGCGCCCCTGCCGCCGCCGTTATGGGCGCCCTGGCAGCAGAGATCATAAAGACGGGTAATGTCTCGCCCGCAAACGCCGTCGTTGTTCTGATGTTTGTGGGACTTCTGGCAGGGATGCTCGAACTCGTTTATGGGGCGCTGGGAGGCGGACGTTTTATCAAGTACATTCCCTATCCGGTTGTCTCCGGTTATCTCAGCGGTGTCGGTGCGCTGATTATCCTGAGCCAGTTCCCGAAACTTTTGGGTTTGCCCAAAGGGATCTCCGTCATGAGCGGGATGTGGACGCCTTCTCATTGGCAGGGGCCTGGGATACTGGTCGGTGTAATCACGATGGCCGGTGTCCTGGCGGCGCCGAGGCTGGTCAGGGCGGTTCCCGCCGTTATTATTGGTCTTGCTGCAGGCTTACTCGCCTATTTCGGGATCAGTATTTTCATGCCGGAGTTGAGAACGCTCACCAACAATAACTTGGTCATCGGCCCGCTGTTTCAGGAAAACAGCTCCTTCACCACGATGCTCAAGGGCCAATGGAGCGCCTTTTCCGATCTGTGGATGGCGGATATCGCTTCCCTTCTTATGCCGGCGGTGACGCTATCGGTGCTGCTCTCGATCGACACGCTGAAGACCTGCGTGGTCATGGACACCATGACCCGCAGCCGTCACAATGCCAATCGCGAGCTGATGGGCCAGGGTTCGGCGAATATCGTGTCCGCCATGCTCGGGGGCATGCCCGGGTCGGGCACAATGGGGCCGACCCTTGTGAACATTGGAAGCGGCGGACGGACAAGACTTTCCGGTTTCCTGGAAGGGATCTTTGTGCTGATCGCCTTTCTGATGCTGGCCTGGTTCATTGCCTGGCTCCCCATCGCCGCCCTCGCCGGAATTCTGATGGTGGTCGCCTGGCGAATGATCGATTTTCGCAGCATCCTCCTTCTGAGACAGAGGGCCACCGTACTCGATTTCTGCGTGATCGCATTGGTCGTGATCACTGCGGTTTACTTCAACCTCATTGCCGCCGCAGGTGTGGGGATGGGGTTGGCCATCCTATTGTTCATCCGGGAGCAGATCCGGGGCTCGGTCATCCGGCGCAAAGTTCACGGAGACCAGATATCGTCCAAGCAATACCGGGTTCAGGAAGAAAAGGAGCTGCTGCTGCAGTACGGGAGCTTGATAACCGTTGTCGAACTGCAGAGCAGCCTGTTTTTCGGCACGACGGACCAGTTGTTTACCGAGATCGAACCGGACCTCAAGCGGAGCCGGTTTTTGATCCTTGACATGCGGCGTGTACAGTCCGTCGATTTCACCGCCGTCCATATGTTGGAGCTGCTTGGAGACATTTTGAAGGAGAGGGAGGGCTATCTCATATTCAGCCATCTCTTGCCGACGCTCCCCACGGGACAGAACCTCGAGGCCTATTTCAAACAGCTCGGCCTTTTGAAACTCGGCCGAAACGTAAAGATTTTCCTGACCCTGGATGAGGCGATGCAATGGTCGGAGGATCAAATCCTGGATGAGCATCGTGAGACCCTGGCGGGGAGGGACCAGCCGCTTGCGCTGGCTGAAATCGAATTGTTGCGGGAATTTGATAATGTGAACGGCCTGCCTTTCATGAAGGCCTGCATCGTCGAGCTCTCTTTCAAAGCGGGCGAAACACTTTTTCGCAGGGGGGATACCGGCGACGAGCTGTTCCTTATCCGCAGGGGCATCGTACGGATTGTTCTTCCACTGGAAAATAACCGCTATCACATTCTCACCACCTTCGGCCGCGGTAACTTTTTCGGCGAGATCGCTTTTCTCGATCATGGTGCACGATCGGCAAACGCGGTTGCGGATACAGATACCGACGTTTTTGTAATCTCACGTTTCAGATTCGATGAGGTTTCTCGATCCGACCCTACGCTGGGTGTGATGCTTTTCGCCCGGCTGGCCCGAGGTCTTGCCATGCGTCTCCGCTATACCGACGCTGAGCTTCGGGCGCTGAAAGAGGCGTGAGACCTATTTTCTTGACGGAAAAAAAAGGATAACGTATCGTTACAATCCGAAATCCCCAAAATTCAATTTATAAATGACGTCCTTTACTATGTTTAAGTCAAATTCCGCCACCATTCTTAGGAGGTGAACCATGTTTGAATCGGCAGAACTGGGGCACAAGATCGACAAGGAGACGTATGATCGCGAGGTTCCAAAATTGCGTGAGGATCTCCTCAACGCCCAGTATGATCTTTCGCAACAGAGGCGTTTTCCCGTGATCATCGTGGTCGGCGGGGTCGATGGGGCCGGGAAGAGCGAGACGGTCAATCTGCTCAACGAATGGATGGATCCCCGTCATATCCAGACGCACGCATTTCCCGACCCCTCCGACGAAGAGCGTGAGCGGCCCTACATGTGGCGTTTCTGGCGTTCGCTGCCGCCCCGCGGCAAGATCGGCATTCTTTTCGGGGCCTGGCATTCGGCGCCGATTGTCGAGCGGGTTCTGGGCCGATCAAAATCCGCAAAGCTCGACCAGTCTATTGAGGAGATCATCCGCTTTGAGAAAATGCTGACTGACGAAGGTGCGCTGATCCTCAAATTCTGGTTTCATCTCTCCAAACAGCAGCAGAAGAAACGTCTGAAAGCGCTTGAGAAGGATCCCAAGACGCGTTGGCGGATTACCGAGACGGATTGGGAGCGTTTTAAAAGCTATGACCGATTCCGGAAGGTGTCCGAGTATTTTATACGACAGACCAGCTCGACGGAAGCGCCCTGGATCGTTGTCGAGGGTGTTGACCATCGCTACCGAAGTCTGACCGTCGGCAGGCTGCTGCTCAACGCAATGCGCGAGCATCTCGCCGAAAAGCCGGCCGCCCGATTGCCGGAAAAGAAGCCTCCGATCCAGCCCCGCCTCGACGGCAAAGACGTGCTGACATCGCTCGTTCTCACGAAGGCCGTCAGCAAGGAAAAGTACGACAGGGAGATGGAAACCTGGCAGGGACGTCTCAACCTGCTCACGCGCCATCCGAAGTTTAAAGAGATATCGGTTGTCTTTGTTTTCGAAGGCCAGGACGCCGCGGGGAAGGGCGGTGCAATCCGGCGGGTGATGCAGGCTCTCGATGCGCGGGTCTATCAGGGCATTCCGATCGCTGCGCCCACCGAAGAAGAACGCGCCCAGCCTTACCTGTGGCGATTTTGGAGAAACCTGCCGCGGAGTGGCCGGTTCACGATCTTCGACCGTTCCTGGTACGGCCGCGTACTGGTCGAACGTGTCGAAGGCTTCTGTTCCGAGAACGATTGGATGCGCGCCTACTCCGAGATCAACGACTTTGAAAGTCAACTCGTGCTCAATGGGACGGTTCTTGTGAAGTTCTGGCTGCAAATCAGCAAGGAGGAGCAGCTCAAACGTTTCCGGGAGCGGGAGAAGACCTCTTTCAAACGCTTCAAGATCACCGCCGAGGACTGGCGAAACCGCCAGAAGTGGAAGCAGTATCACCAGGCGGTCTGTGATATGATCGATCGAACCTCCACCGAGATCGCGCCCTGGACCCTGGTAGGGGCGAACAATAAATACGATGCGCGTATCAAGGTTCTCCGAACGATCGTCGGCAGCATCGAATCTGCGTTGTGAGTAAAAATAGTGCTGAGTGCTCAGCACTCAGCACTATGTCCTCAGCACTTTATATAAAAATGTCCTTCCCTGTATCGCATGGCGCAGAATGTAGGGTGCGTTAGGCGAATGCCGTAACGCACCGTAAATGGATCGGATATCAATGTGGATTACGCTCCGCTAATCCACCCTACATTTTCATCCTTCGTTGTGCCCGCACCGGGCATGGGAGTTAGTTAGCAAGCAAGTGCGGAGGCAAGGGTTTTTCGCAAGGCGTCTTGATCGAACTGTTTCCAGATTTTATGGAATTCGGTCTGCTTGGTGCGCGCGATCTCACCCTGAAGTTCGTACAGCTCCCCAAGCATGAACAACAGCCGCGGATCCAGCACGTTTCCTTTCCATCTCTTCAGCAGGCGATCAATGAGCGCACGCGTGAAGACGGTGTCCTGCAGATCACCAAGACAGTCCTGGATTTTCACCACCTCCTCGATGAGGGGGTGCAGCAAATCGCCGTAAGCCGGGCTGACAAATTCCAAGGCATAGCGCAGCTTCTTGAACTGGATGCGAAGCCTGTGGAAATTCTTGAGATCCGGTTTTGCAAGCACACGACTCCCCTGCGCGATCACGGCGTCGAACCGCGCGGTGATGATGGGAGGCGCGGCCGCGTTCACTGGGGCCGGTGCAAGAGGCGCCGATGGATTTTTTGCCGGTGTCCTCCCGGCAAAGGCCAGGAGCCGGGAGTGGAGCAGACGCCAGCGCGCGGAGGCGAGTCCCGCCTTGAGCTCCGCGAAGAGGGCGAGCCTCTCTTCCGCGATATGCTGCATGAGGGTGTTGATGCTGCTTCGCGGCGCGATCCCGAGGGTCTGTTTGAAACGGGGGAGGTTGAGCAGGAATACGTCGAGATCCCGTACGCCGCCGAAGAGCGAGCCAAGCCAGAGAAGCTCTTCCGTAAAATAGGAACCGGTCTTCTCCGGGATCGCCCCACCGAACAGTCGGATCAGGGATCGCATTCGACGGGTCGCGACACGGGCCTGGTGTACGAATTCGGTGTCGATGTCCGTAAGGACGCCCGGAATGTTCTCATCGAGGCGGTGAATCTGAAAAGCGATAATTTTCTGCACCGTCCGGTCGAACCGGTCGTCGATTTTTACCTGGAGGAGGGGAGGGGGATTCTTTGCGGGGAATACGACGCCGAGGCGCTCGATGGCGGTCTCGAGTTTCGATTGACCGGAGGGGGTGAAACCCATGGCGCCGGTCAGGTGTTGTTTGAGCGTGTCGAGTTCCGCCGGGGATCCTTTGCGAAGTTCCGCTTCCATCTCGAAAAGGCGGCGGGCCCTCCGGGGTTTGTTTTGACCGCGTGCCAGGAAACCCGTAGAGTCAAAAACAAGTTCGATCCGTGCGTTACCCGGGGTTACGACCATGTAAGGTTGCCGCTCGGTGCGCACGGTGATCTGCCCGATCAGCCGACGCGGGTAGATGATCTCGGCGATTTCCATCTGGATCTCTTTGACCGGCGCCGCCGTCGGATCGAGGATGCTGCCCTTCACCTCGATTTCGATCTCCCGCCGTTCCGCCCGTCCTCCCTCGATTTTCCCAATGCTTTTGAGCGTATATAACACTTTCTCATTTGCACGTCGTAAGCGCAGCGATAATCCATGCCGGAAAAGCCTCCAGTCGAAGGTGTCCAGATAGAGGTCCTCCTGGCGGATCGTCCGTTGCCGGCGGACCCGATAACCTTTCGACCCGAGCAGGTCCAGGACGGCTGCGTTCGCTCCCGGCTCCGGCAATAGAAATTTGTATTCGATTTCCTTCGTTTCGGTTGGGGTCTTCATGGCATTTCCCTTTTTTTGTTCCCTTCACTGAAATCTGCAGACAAGCCCCGGGGAAGCGACGATCGTTCAATCGCCTGGAGGAGCCCCGCTTTCGGATAGTCGAAACGGATGATCCGCGCTGAAGGCGGCTTTCCCTGCTGCATCTTCACCAGTGCGTACGCCGGTCGCGGATCGCCGTCGACCGGCTGTCCTGTGGATCCGCAGTTCACGACGAGGGCGCCTGCCACACGCCTCACAAAAGGGATATGCGTATGGCCGCAGACGAGGATGTCCAATCTTGCTCCGGCAAGCTTCTTTTTCAGGCCGTACGGCGTAATGCTGGGGTAAATGGCGTCTTCCGCCGACACCGGGCTCCCATGCACCATGAGGAGCTCAAATCGGCCCGCCAGCGTCTCGCGATGGAGGGGGGGAAGAGAAGCTAAAAACCTCTGCGCGTCGCCGTCGATATGCCTGCATGTCCACTCTAAGATTTTCCATTTGCCCGGCTTCATCCCTTCCTTCAAATCGGCGAAGCGATGGAGGGCAGAGAGCACTTTGGCATCGTAATTGCCGATAATCGTGGTGATTTGCTTTCCGGCAAGAATGCGGCAAACCTCGCTGGGGAACGGGCCGTATCCGGTCAGATCGCCTGCGCAGTATATCTTCTCCGCCCCTCGAACGCGGGCATCGGTCAGGGCCGCCTCGAGGGCGGGCAGGTTCCCGTGGATGTCGGAAATGAACGCTACGAGCATAACCGAAAGACCAGCTCGCGATCGGCCATCCGTGCAAGAAGTCCTGACTTTTTCTCCGCGCCGCTGATCTCCCCGGCGGATTCGCCTCGGGCTGCAAGCGAGATCGTCAGGCGCTTTGGACTGAGTTCACAGTCCCCAATTCGGACCGCGCATCTGTGTGTGCAGTCGAGTCCATCGGCGACACGCAGGATCGCAGCAAGCCAGGAGACGAGGGTGCGCTCTTTCTTTTTAAGGGCGGCAAAGTCTTTGTGCCGCGAGACGTCCGGTTCCGCCTTGTTGTGGTAGCGGGCGATCAGCGCGCAAAGCGTGCGCTCATCCTCCGTGAGACCCGGCAGCTCGGCCTCCAGGATCATGTCTCGGCTATGCTTGTGATGACCTCCATCCGTTGTTCGCAACCAGCCGATATCGTGGAGCATGGCCGTGATCTCGAGAAGAAGCCGGTCCCGAGCCCCCAGGCCGTGGAGCTCCATAAGCTTGTCGAAGAGCGCAAGCGCCAGTTTTGTCACCTGTGCCACGTGATGCCGGTCGGAGTTGGTCGCATCGGCCAGCCGCTTCGCGCTTGCGAGGGGCTCGCCGATCTTCTTGACCGCCTTCGTCACGGACCTCTTCACTACCGTTTTTGCCTTTGTCTTTGGGATCATTTCTTCTTTCCTTTCTTCTTGCCGATCTGGCGGACGAGTTGAGAGTACGGCGGCGATTTCACGCCGCCCTTTCGTGCGATAGCAATGAGAGCGCTCTGGCTTCGAACCGGTTTGTCGTTCGGATTGCGTCTGACGCGCTGGTAACTACCGTCGGGTTGCATCAGTCGCGTTTTCACATTGTCTGTCAGGTAGGTCATCAAAATTTCGTCGATGATCCTTGTCTTCAATGCCTGGTCCTGAATCGGGTAGAGAATTTCGGCCCGCTTCTTGAAGTTGCGCGGCATCCAGTCCGCGCTTCCCGAATAGATCTCCGGTTCGCCGCCGTTGTGGAAATAGTAGATGCGGGAATGCTCAAGGAAGCGGTCGAGGATGCTCCGAACGCGGATGTTGTCGCTGACGCCGGGGATGCCCGGGCGCAGGCAGCAAATACCGCGTACGACGAGATCGATCCGCACGCCTGCCTGGGAGGCCCGGTAGAGGGTGCGAATGGTGCGCTCGTCAATGAGGGCGTTCATTTTCGCTATGATCCGGCCCGGTTTCTTCGGGGATGATTTTTTGATCTCCCGTTCGATGAGTCCGATGACGCGATCCTGGATGTTGACGGGGGCAAGGATTATCTTCTTGAAGCGCGATTCGATGTTTTCCGGCTTCAGCATGTCGCCGCCCGTCCAGGAGTTGAAGCCGGTGATGACATTGAAGAGCGAAGAGACGTCGTTGCCGATGCCGGGATCTGCGGTCATGAGTCCGACATCCGTGTAGATCTGGGCGGTCAGGGAGTTGTAGTTTCCAGTGGAGAGGTGGACGTAACGGCGAAGCTGCTTCCCCTCCCGCCGGACAACCAGAGTCGCCTTGCAGTGGATTTTCCACTTTACAAAGCCGTACACGGGGTTGATTCCCGATTTCACCATCTGGTGCGCAAAATCGATGTTCTTCTCCTCGTCGAAGCGCGCCTTGATCTCGACGACGGCGGTCACCTGTTTGCCGTTCTCGGCCGCCCGGCAGAGGGCCTCGACGATCGGCGAATCCCGGTCAATCCGGTAAAGCGTCTGCTTGATTGCCAGAACATCCGGATCTTCCGCGGCGCTGTTGATGAAGTCAACAACCACGGCGAACGAATCATAGGGGTGGTGAATCAGGACGTCGCCCTCCCGGATGACGCTGAAGATGTCGCTATTGCCGGCAAGGCGCTTCGGGATGCGCGGGTTGAACGGCTCGTCCAGGTGAATCGGGGAAACGGGCAGATCGTAAAGCGGCAGCAGACCGCAAAGGTTCAGCGGACCGGGGATACGATAGACATTCGTCTCATCCATTTCCAGGTGTTTGCAGAGGATTTGCAACATCTTTTTCGGGATGCCTTCCTTGACCTCGAGTCGGACGGCGATTTTGTTGGAACGGTCCTTGAGCTCCGCCTCGACGGACTCCAGGAGATCCAGCACGGAATCTTCATGGAGATCGTAGTCCTGGTTGCGGGTCACGCGGAAGGGAACGCAGTTCGTGATTTTCATCCCGGGGAAAAGGCTGCCGATGCTCGACCGGACCAAATCCTCGAGCAGAACGAAATGGTGCTCTTTCTTTCCCTTCTCGTCCATGATCCGGATAAGGCGCTGGAGCACCGAAGGCGCCTCGACAAATGCGTACGGCTGGGCGTCCATATTTGTCGGCGATTCCTTGAACATGACCATCAGGTTTAGCCGCAGGTTGCCCAGAAACGGGAAAGGGTGGCCGGCATCGACCGCAAGCGGCGTCAGGATGGGGAAGACCTGGCTTTCAAAGTAGTCGTTAAGCTTATGTATTTCCTTCTTGTCCAGCGAATCGACCGCATGGATTTCGATTCCGGCCTGCTTCAGGAGGGGGAGGACCGTGTTCTGCAAGCATTGGTACTGCTGGGCTACGTATATGCGGGCTTTACCGGCGATTGCATCGATCTGTTGCTTTGGGAGCATACCGCTTTGGTCGGGATCGATCACGCCTGCCTGGACCAGTCGCGCGAGAGCGCCGACGCGGACCTGGAAGAATTCGTCGAGGTTCGAGCTGAAAATCGAGATGAATTTCAGTTTCTCAAGGGCGGGCGTTTCCGGGTCCTCGGCTTCTTCGAGCACCCGGCGATTAAACTCGATCCAGGAAAGTTCGCGGTTCAACAGCAAGGAAGGACCCTTCAGGTTGCTCTCCATTGTTGCTTTCACCTTCTTGGGGGATACGGTTGTTTTCCCGTTCAAATGCGGATGGCCTCGCCCATTTGCCGGATGATAACTACCTTTCCGGGAATAAACTATAAAGAGATGGCAACTTTGTGTCAAGGGCTATCTGATCTGCTGTCGGATAGGCGAACGGACGGCGATGGCGTGGATGGACTATTCCGACAGCGTCATCTTCAGGGTTCCCCCCCGGCCCAGGATGTCATGGAGGTGGACATACCCCTTGATGCGGTTCTCATCGTCGGTGACTACGAGTGTGGTGATCTCCATCCGCTGCATCGTTTCGACGGTCAGGGCTACGGAGATGTTATCGCGAATGGACTTGGGGGAGCGGGTCATGAGGGCATCGATCCGTTGATTTCGGAAATCGAGGCCGGTGCGGACGAGACGGCGGACATCGCCGTCGGTCAGGATCCCGAGAAGCTTGTCCGTGACGTCGGTGACGAGAACGAACCCCTTGTTCGTTTCATCCATCACCCGGATGGCGTCGAGGAGGGTCGCACCGATATCGACGCGCGGGATCTGGCTGCCGCAAATCATGACGTCTCGAACTTTGGCCCGGAGTCGGGAGCCGAGGCTTCCGCCGGGATGAAATTTGAAAAAATCCTTCTCCTGGAAATTCCGGCGATGGATCAGCGCAACGGCCAGCGCGTCACCCATTGCCAGGGCGGCTGTGGAACTTGATGTCGGCGCGAGACCGAAAGGGCAGGCCTCTCTGGCCACCCCGACATCGATCACAATGTCACAGGAGCGGGCCAGGGTCGAGGAGAGGTTGCCGGTAAAGGCGATGCGCGGCACGCCGATGGCCCGGATGCTGTCGACGATCATGTTCAGTTCGTCGGTTTCACCGCTGTTGGAGATGGCGACCAGCACATCGTCTTTTGTAACGATCCCCAGATCCCCGTGGAGGCCCTCGACGGGATGGAGGAAGAGGGCCTGCGTCCCGGTACTGGTCAGCGTCGCCACCATCTTTCTGCCGATCAGCCCCGATTTGCCGATCCCGGCGACGATCACCCGCCCCGTGCAGCGGTAGATCAGTTCGACCGCCCGCGAAAAATCCTCTCCCACCCGATCGATCAGTTGAAGAATGCTTTCCGCCTCAAGCTGGAGCACTTCCTTCGCCTGTCGGATGGACTGGTCTGTCTCCATGAACAACCTCTCCGCCGATTCGAACCGGCAATACCTTTATGAATGCATTCAACTTTTACCGTGGGATGATGCTATCAGAAATCTGCGGTCCTGACAAGGCGGATTTTGACTGCGCCGGTATTGACACCCCATCGGACATTCCCTATAATCCGTCCGGAAATGCGGATCATTGTGTGCAAGTTCTTTCCCGGGGGCGGAAGATGAGAAAAAGTAGAAACCGTTGGCACTGGTTTGCGGGAGGGTGCGTGATATTGATCTTCACGCTTCTCCTTGCCGTCCGCCTCGTCGGTCTGCCCAAACCATTTTCCAAAGCTGCGGAAACCCTTTCCCGTCAGCCGGGGGTTGTCCCCGTCGGCGAGTTCTGGATGAATATCACCCAGGCCGGCCGGAAGATCGGCTATGCGCAGCGTAACTACTCCCGGACGGAAGACGGGTTTCGCTTCTCCGAGAATATCTTCATGCGGATCAATACGATGGGGATTGTACAGCCCTTGACTGTCCGGACGGCGGCGGAGCTGAAGCCCGACCGGACGCTCGCTAACTTTCAATTCGATCTTGGGTCGAACCTTTTCAAGTTCAGGGCACGGGGAGCGGTTGAGGGGAAGAAGCTGACCGTTCGCATCGGCGGACCGGCCGAGGAAAAGATCAGTGTCATCGCCTTGGCGGAGCCGCCCTATCTGGGCGGCGGCATTTTAGAGTCCGCCGGAGCAGGGGGACTCCAGCCGGGGGAGGGGAGGACATTCCCGGTCTTCGATCCCGCCTCCCTGGAGCAGAGGCCGGTCCGGATTACCCTTCTCGGCGAAGAAGAGATGACGATAATGGGAAAAAGCCGGCGGGCCCGAAAACTTTCCGTCGATTTTATGGGGATGAAGCAGATCGCCTGGGTCGATCCGGACGGATCGGTGCTCCGGGAGGAGGGTATCCTGGGGATCGCGCTGGAACGGGTTACGCGCGAGGAAGCGCTGGCGGGGCTTGAAGGCGCGGTCAGCGCGGATCTGACGGAAATCGCCTCCATCCCCTCGTCGAAACCCATTGAGGGCGCCGCGGCCTTGAGAGTCCTGAAGATCCGCCTGGAGGGTCTTCAGCAGGGCTCTTTTTTTCTCGACGGCGACCGTCAGATCTATCGGAACGGTGTGCTCACGATCCGGCGCGAATCTTCCGTTGATCCTTCCGCCCGTTCAGGCGGCGCTGCCGGCGACCTGGGGGCTTTTCTCAAACCCACGCCCTTTATTCAGTCGGATCACCCGAAGATCCGGCAAAAATTGGCCGAAATCGTCGGTCCGGGCGATCCGGACGGCGTGAAGGCCGACAAACTTGTGGCCTGGGTCCACAAGAACCTGGAGAAGCGTCCGGTCCTGTCGGTTCCGAACGCGCTGGAGACGCTGGAAAACCGCGTCGGGGACTGCAACGAACACGCCGTCCTGCTGGCGGCCTTTGCGCGAGCCGCCGGGCTGCCGGCTGACGTGGAGGCCGGCGTCGTGTATCTGCGCGGCCGTTTTTTTTATCACGCATGGAACGTCCTCTACCTCCGGGACCGGGGCGGCTGGGTGACGGCCGACGCCGTCCTGGGACAGATGCCGGCGGACGTGACCCACATCCGTTTTGTCCGCGGCGAAGCCGACCGCCAGCTCGATCTGGTGGGGCTGATCGGCCGCTTGAAGCTGGAGATCCTGGAGATGGAACGATGATCGAATTGACCGACTTGACTAAACAGTATGGAAGCACCCTGGCGGTGGACCACCTGAATCTCTCCGTGGCGAAGGGGGAGATCTTCGGTTTCATCGGACCCAATGGGGCGGGAAAGACGACGACGATCCGGATGATGGCGGGCGTGCTGGGGCCGACGGAGGGGACGGTCCGGATCGACGGGATCCCGATGGCCACGGATCCGGAGGCGGCCAAGCGGATCATCGGTTTCATTCCCGACCGGCCCTTCCTCTACGAGAAGCTGACCGGCATGGAGTTCATGCGGTTTGTCGCCGACCTGTACGGCTTCGGAGACGGGTTCTTCCGTCAGAAGGCCGAGAGGCTCTTGATCCAGTTTTCCCTCTACGACTGGGCCGATCACCTGATCGAGGCCTACTCCCACGGGATGAAACAGAGGTTGATCATCGCCTCGGCCCTGCTGCACGAGCCAAGGGTGATCATCGTCGATGAACCGATGGTCGGTCTCGATCCGGCCGGGATCCGGATGGTCAAGGACCTCCTCCGGGAGCTGGCCGCAAGCGGAACGACGATCTTCATGTCCACTCATACGCTGGAGATCGCCGAAGACCTCTGCGACCGGATCGGGGTCATCCACCGCGGGCGGCTTGTGGCGCTGGGAACCACCGGCGACCTGCGGGGAACGGCCCTTCTCCAGCAGGGCGATCTGGAGGAGGTATTCCTCCGGCTGACCGGGAAGGAGGCGCCGTGAGCGACGGCTTCGTAAAAAGTCCGGATGCTGCGTTGCGCTTCATACCTCGTCGTTGCGGCGTACGACGGAGTACGCCTCACTCCTCGGTATTCGCGCGCCTTGCCTGCGGACTTTTTACGAAGCCGTCCCATTTACGAGACCTTGATGACTTTGTTGGGGATTACCATGAATGAACTCATCGCGCTGCTTCGGCCCCGATTCCTCTCCTTCAAGAACGCCGGCGACTCCCAAAGCGCCGGCAACCGCCGGATCCGCTATCTTCTCTTCGCCGCGATCGGTCTGGCCTTCTGGATCGGCGCCTTCTTAGTCTTCTACCGGGTTCTGACCTATTTTCAGGGGATCGAGGAGTTCGGCGACGTCCTCGCCCGGAAGCTCCTCTCGATGGTTCTTTTGACCTTTTTCTCGCTCCTCGTCTTCAGCGGCATCATCGCCTCGCTCTCGAAGCTCTACCTCAGCCGGGATCTGCTGCTGGTCCATTCGCTGCCGGTCTCGGGAGGGAAGATCTTTCTGGCGCGCTGGCTGGAAAGCACGATCGACAGCTCGTGGATGGTGATCCTCTTCAGTCTGCCCGTCTTTCTCTCCTACGGGATCGTCTACAAGGCGGGGCCTTTTTTCTACATGACGGCGGGGATG
Organism: Syntrophaceae bacterium; assembly: GCA_919902745.1. Lineage (GTDB taxonomy): Bacteria > Desulfobacterota > Syntrophia > Syntrophales > UBA5619 > UBA5619. The sequence goes on from CAKKRN010000090.1 coordinate 13,545, forward strand.
GCGGTCATCCCGCTCTGTCTGATCGCCTCCGCAATGAGCGCGCTCGTGGTCGTCATCTCGGCCGTCCTTCTTCCGGCGGGGCGGATCCGGACGGTCTTCATCTTTTTCGGTCTGATCCTGATCCTGGCGCTCATCTTCGCCTTCCGTCTCATGCGGCCGGAGAGGCTGGTCAATCCGGAGAACTTTGCCACCCTGCTTATCTATTTGCGGGAGATGGGGACGCCCGGCTCACCGTTTCTTCCGACGACCTGGGCCTGCGACAGCCTCAATGCGGCGCTTTCGGGTCTCAAGGGCGAGGCCCTCTTCCATCTCTCCATCGCCTGGAGCTGCGCGGCGGCGCTCGCCTTCGTCGCGACCTGGGTGGCAGGGGCGTTCTATTTCAAAGGCTACACGAAGGCGCAGACCACGGCGGAGAAACTCTTCCCCCACAAAAATGGCCCGCGCGGAAAACGCCATCCTTTTTTCGAGAGGATCTCCGGACCGGCATGGGCGTTCACCGTCAAGGAGTTCCGGACCTTCTTCCGGGACCAGACCCAGTGGCCGCAGCTTTTTCTGATCGCGGCGCTGATTGCGATCTACCTCTACAACTTTTCGGTTCTGCCGCTGGGGCAATCGAAAATCCGGACGATCTACCTCCAGAACATCTTTTCTTTCCTGAACATGGGGCTGGCCTCCTTCGTCCTGACGGCGATCGCCGCCCGCTTCGTCTATCCCGCGGTCAGTTTCGAGGGCGACGCCTTCTGGATCGTCCGGGCGGCGCCGATCTCGCTCAAGACCTTCCTCTGGG
>CAKKRN010000091.1:0-2268 GCA_919902745.1 Syntrophaceae bacterium
TCGCCCCCGATTTTGTCCGGGATATCCTCCGGCAGTTTCCCGTCCGGGTCAACGTCATTCCGGACGAGATCTACGACGTCATCGCCGTCTCCGATGCGGCCATCGTCGCATCGGGAACGGCCACGCTGGAGACGGCGCTCCTGGAGACCCCGATGGTCGTCGTCTACAAGGTCTCCGGCCTCTCCTATGCCGTGGGCCGGAGGTTTATCCGGGTGGACCACATCAGCCTGGTGAACCTGATCGCCGGGAGGAGAGTCGTCCCCGAGCTGATCCAGGACGACGCGAATCCGGAACGGATCGCCGCCGAGGTGAGGGAACTCATCAACCGGCGCGGCAAAGCGCGGGAAATGAAACTCGCGCTCGCCGAGATCCGTGGAAAATTGGGAACGCCCGGGGCGTCTCGCCGGACGGCGCAGATCGCCTGCGCCATGCTAATTAGGGACAGAGCCCCTATTTATTTCCCCGGAAAATAAATAGGGGCTCTGTCCCTAATTAAAAGGGAGAGTAAACAGTGGACATTTTCAAAAGACTCTTGAAGCTGGCAAAACCGCATGCATTCAAGTTTTCGGTCGCTATGATCTGCATGCTCGTCGTCGGCGCGACGACCTCGGCGCTCGCCTTTCTCGTCAAACCGACCCTCGACGAGATCTTCCTGAAGCAAAACGCCAAGATGCTCCAGTGGATCCCGCTCGCCGTCGTCGGGATCTACCTCATTAAGGGGGCGTGCAGCTACGCCCAGACGATCCTGATGAATTTCATCGGTCAGCGGATCGTGGCCGATCTGAGGGCGGAACTCTACCGGAAGATCCAGACCCAGTCGCTCGCCTTTTTCACAAGGAATCCGACCGGCATTCTGATGTCCCGGATCACCAACGACGTCGGATACATCCAGGGCGCCGTCTCGGAGGCGGTCACCGCACTACTCAAAGACTCTTTCACGTTGATCTGCCTCGTCTTCGTGATCTTCTACCGCGACTGGCGGCTGGCCATCATCGCGATGTTCGTCTTTCCGCTTGCCGTCTATCCGATCGCCAAATTCGGCCAGAAGATGCGGCAGGTGGCAACGCGAACGCAGGTCACCCTCGGAAGCCTGATGACCCTTCTGCAGGAGACGATCTCCGGAACCCGGATCGTCAAGGCCTTCAGCATGGAGGAGTATGAGAACCGGCGTTTCTCGGGGGAGAATGAACGTCTCTTCCGTCTCAACCTGAAGGCGGTCTCGATCAACGCCGTCTCCAGCCCCTTCATGGAGTTCCTCGGCGGCCTCGGCATCGCCGCGATCGTCTTCTACGGCGGCTACCAGGTGATCCACGGCCAATCGACGCCGGGAACCTTTTTTTCCTTTCTGACGGCGCTGATCATGCTGTACGAACCGGTGAAACGGCTGACGAACGTGAACAACACGATCCAGCAGGGGATCGCCGGCGCCCAGAGGGTCTTTGCGATCATCGACCTGGTCCCGGAGATCCGGAACCTCCCCGACGCCGCCCCCCTTCCCCGGATCTCCCGGGAGATCGAGATCCGGAACGTTACCTTCCGCTATGAGGAGGCGCCGGTCCTCCGGAACATCGATCTCCGAATCCGCGCCGGCGAGGTGGTCGCCTTCGTCGGCATGAGCGGCGGGGGAAAGACAACGCTTGTCAACCTGATCCCCCGCTTTTACGACGTGACGGAAGGGGCGATCACGATCGACGGCCGTGACATCCGCGACGTCACCGTCGAGTCGCTCCGGGGACAGATCGCGATCGTGACCCAGCAGACGATCCTCTTCAACGACACGGTCCGGAACAACATCGCCTACGGCGACATCGTGAAGACGGAGGAGGAGATCGCCGCCGCCGCGAAGGCCGCGAACGCCCACGATTTCATCATGCGCCTGCCGATGGGCTACGACACGCTGATCGGCGAGCAGGGGACGAAGCTCTCCGGCGGCGAACGCCAGCGGATCTCGATCGCCCGCGCCATCCTCAAGAACGCCCCGATCCTGATCCTCGACGAGGCGACCTCCTCCCTCGACTCGGAGGCGGAGATCGAGGTTCAGGATGCGCTGGAGAACCTGATGAAAGGCCGGACCACGCTGGTGATCGCCCACCGCCTCTCCACGATCCGGAACGCCGACCGGATCATCGTGCTGGTCAACGGCGAGATCCGCGAGGAGGGAACCCACGAAACCCTGCTCGCCTGCCAGGGGGAATACTGCCGCCTCTACAACATGCAGTTCAAGGAAAACGGCCGCAACGGCGAGAAGAACGGTGAAATAGGGAAATA
>CAKKRN010000091.1:2368-5759 GCA_919902745.1 Syntrophaceae bacterium
TTTCCCCGACCACCACCCCTACGACCTTTCCGACATCGATAAACTCCGGCGTCTCGCAGCAAAGAGCGGCGCCGCACGGATCGTCACCACGGAGAAGGACGGCATCCGCCTGGTCGATTTCCCCGATTTTCTGGCGGAGCTCTTCCTGCTCCGGATCGCAATGGAGATCTCGCCTGCCGAACCATTTGCGGGGTTGATTTTTCCCCGGCTTGCGTATTAATAAGTCGGCGGAGGATAACCGAGGCGCCCTCCGCGGGGATGATCCGATCCTTTCTGTTTCAAGATCCGGGGGAGAATTTGCATTCATGAGGAACAAACGGTGACCACCCAGCGTCTTACCGATATCATCCTTGCCGGTTTCCGGGGGATCCCCACCCCCCTGCGCAAGTCGCTGTTCATCGGGTTTTCCCGGATGTTACATCTCCTCATCCCGCGCCAGCGGCTGATCGCCGCCCACAATCTCCGGCGCGCATTCCCGGAGAAATCCGAGGGAGAGATCCTCCGGATCGTCCAAAGCGTCTACCGGAACATGGGAATCGTGGCGGCGGAATTCTTTGACATCCCGCGCCTTACGAAAAAGAACATCGCAGCGCTCGTCGAGGCGGAAGGGGTGGAGAACTGCGAAAAGGCCCTCGCGAAAGGGCGGGGCGTCCTGCTGTTCAGCGCCCATTTCGGAAACTGGGAGTTGGAGGCGGCGGCGGCGGCGCTGCTGATCAAGCCCGCGGTCGTGATCTACCGCCCGCTGGACAGCCCCCTTCTCGAACACCTCGTCCTCCGGGTCCGGTCGGCGACCGGCAACGTCCTGCTCCCGAAGGACCATGCGATGCGGGCCATGCTCCGGACCCTCAAGCAAAACGGAATTGTGGGGATCCTGATCGACCAGAACATGGCCTGGTACGAGGGAGTCTTCGTCGATTACTTCGGCCGTCCGGCCTGCACCACGGACGGCCTCGCACTTCTGGCCCTGCACACCGAGGCGCCCGTCCTTCCCGCCTATATGGTGAGACTCCCGGACGGCCGGTACCGTCTCGTATTCGGACCGGAGGTGGAGGTGATCCGCACGGGCGACCGGGATGCGGACGTCCTCGCAAACACCCAGCGCTTCACGAAGGTGATCGAACAGATCGTCCGCCGATACCCCGACCAGTGGCTCTGGGTCCACCAGCGCTGGAAGACGCAGCCGTGTCAGGTCCCGAGAAAACAGCGATGCTGAAGGTCAGAGGCGGAAAAAAACTACCCGAAAAGGGGATCGAAAGGGTGCTGATCCGGGGGACGAACTGGATCGGCGACGTCGTCATGACGCTCCCCGCCGTTGCCGCGGTCCGAAAAACCTGGCCAAGGGCGCGGATCTCCGTCCTTGCGAAGCCCTGGGTCGCCGAGGTCTATCGCCTCTCCGCGGACGTGGACGACGTCATCGTCTTTCAGGAACCGGGGCGTCATGCCGGAATCGGGGGGAAGCTCCGCCTGGCCGGGAAACTCCGGGACGTCGGTTTCGATTGCGCGATCCTCCTTCAGAACGCGATCGAGGCGGCTATCATCGCCGGACTGGCCGGCATCCCGTTCCGCGCCGGTTACAACTCCGATGGCCGAGGGGTTCTGTTGACCCACGCCGTCCGCCGGACGAAAGCGATCCGCCGGGTTCACCAGATCGACTACTACATCGAGATGGTCCGGGCGCTCGGCTGCACGCCCGCGGCACGCGACGTCCGCCTCCTTCCCGGAAGGGATTACGACGGCCTGGCGGAGGCGCTCTTCAGCCGTTTCGGCATCGCTGAAAACCGCCCGCTGATCGGCATTGCGCCGGGCGCGGCCTACGGTCCGGCGAAAAAGTGGTTCCCGGAGCGGTTCGCCGCCGTCGCCGATCGCCTGAGCGGCGAATCCGGGGCGCAGACGATCCTCTTCGGCAGCGCCGGCGACCGGGAGGGCACCGTCGCGGTGCAGGGAAGCGCCCGGCATCCGCTGATCGACATCGCGGGGATGACGAACCTGAAGGAGGCGATCGCGCTGATCGCCCGCTGCTCTCTCTTCATTTCGAACGATTCCGGCCTGATGCACGTCGCCGGGGCGCTGGGGGTCCCGACGATCGCGCTCTTCGGCTCGACGAACCCCGTCACGACGTCGCCCGTGGGGGAGCGAAGCGTCGTCATCCATCATGATGTCGATTGCAGCCCCTGTCTGAAACCGGTCTGCCCGACCGATTTTCGCTGCATGGAGATGATCGGCGTAGAGGAGGTTTGCGCCGCCGCGCGGAAGCTGCTCAGCACCGCCGATGACCCTTTTGAGAGGTTGCAAGGAGAAAAGAAATGAGGGTGGAAAATGGTCAGGCGGCGATCTTTCTCGACCGCGACGGGACGATCAACGAAGAGATCGGTTATATGGACCGCCTGGAAAAATTCAGGCTGATCCCGGGCGCCGCGGAGGCGATCCGTCTGATCAACGCAAGCGGGATGAAGACGGTTGTCGTGACCAACCAGTCCGGCGTCGCCCGGGGAATCTTTACCGAATCTTTGGTCGCTGAAATCCATGCGCGCCTCGCGGAGATGCTCCGGGCGGAGGGGGCGTTCCTCGACGGAATCTACTTCTGCCCCCACCACCCGACGGAAGGCCGGGGGGATTATCTGCGGGTATGCGCGTGCCGGAAACCGGCGCCGGGGCTTCTCCTCCTGGCGGCGGCGGAGCTCCACCTTGATCCCGCCCGCTCCTATATGGTGGGGGATACGCTGAAGGACATCGAGGCGGGGGGCAGAGTAGGGGTGCAGGGCATCCTCGTCCGGACCGGATACGGCGAGGAGGCCGTGTCTGAACTGGCTCCGGACGAAGAACCGCGGAAGCATGGGGACATGATGCCTCATCGTGTCCCCGCCATGATGCCGCATCGTGTCCCCATCGAGAAAGCCGGCGCCCAACGGGAGACGGGAATCGTCCGGCCTGTGCACATCGCCGGCGATCTCCTCGCCGGCGTGCAATGGATCCTGAGGAACCGCAAACCGTGAACATCCTGATCGTCAAACTGAGCGCCATCGGCGATGTGATCCACACGCTGCCGTCGCTCGCCGCCCTCCGCCGCTGCCATCCCGACGCCGACATTACCTGGGTCGTCGAGGAGGCAGCCGCCGATCTGTTGGCGGGCCATCCCGATCTCAACCGGGTGATCGTCTCCGGCCGGAAACGATGGATCCATGAGCTCCGGCGGGGCCAGATCGCCGCGCCAATCCGGGAAATGTTAGTGTTTTTCAGCGAGATCCGGCGCCGGCCCTACGACCTGGTGATCGATTTCCACGGCCTGCTCAAGAGCGCCGCAATCGTCCTGATCAGCGGCGGGAAACGAAAGCTCGGTTACGACAGCCTGCAGGAGCTGAGCGGCCTCTTCTACAACGAGAAGATCCCCGAG
>CAKKRN010000091.1:5859-8267 GCA_919902745.1 Syntrophaceae bacterium
CCGCTTGAACGGATCCGGGGGCGGATGCGCACAAAAGCGGTCAACCTCGGCGGCCGGACGACGCTCCGGGAGCTGGCCTGCCTCTACCGGCAGGCCTCCCTTCTCGTCACGACGGATTCCGGCCCGATGCACCTCGCCGCGGCGATGGGTACGCCGGTTATCGCCCTCTTCGGACCGACCGATCCCGCCCGTACCGGACCCTGCGGCCCCGGCCACCGCGTCATCCGGCGCGTATTGTCCTGCGCACCCTGCTTCCGGAAGCGGTGCGACTTACCACGGTGCATGACGGAGATCTCCGTGGAAGAGGTCTTCAAAGCTGTCCGGGAAATGCTGGCGGCGCCCAAGCGCCTCGCAATGACGGGGTGGACAAAAAAGCTCGGCATAAAGGAGTGAAAAATGGGAATCAGCAAGGAACTGTTGGAAATCTTGGCCTGCCCGAAGTGCAAGGGAGAGGTGCGTCTGAACCCGACGGAGGACGGTCTCATCTGCGACCGCTGCCGTCTGCTCTACGAGATCCGGGAAGAGATCCCGATCATGCTCATCGATGAGGCAAAACCGATCGAAGGTTGACGCGGGGCTCTTCAGACGGAGAGGGCTTCATCGATGACCGCCTGCACCCGCTCCACCGGCAGTGTGTCGAGGCAGCGGCTGACGCCGCTCCCCTCGCATCCCTTCAGATGGCAGGGGGCGCACGCCATCTCGGGGACGACAACGCGGTTGCGCTCCCCCGGCGGCGCCCAGTACCGCCAGTCGGAGGGACCGTAGAGGGTGACCGTGGGCGTCCCCACGGCGGCAGCGATGTGCGGCGCGGCGCTGTCGACGCCGATATGGAGCCGACTCCGTTGGAGAACGCCCGCCAGCTCCGCAAGCGTCGTCTTTCCGGCCAGGTTGTACACCTTTCCGGCGCAGGAATTGCCCAGTTCACCGGCGCGTTCCCTCTCGGCGGGGGCGCCGACGATGACGGCGGCAATCCCGAACTCCCCCCACAGCCAATCGATGATCTGCACCCATTTCAGAAGACCCCACTCCTTGTACGACCAGCGGGAAAAGGGATTCAACGTCACCCAGCCGCCCGGCCGGACCGTCCCGGCCCGCATCCCCTCCCCACCGCGGCCCATCGCCTCCTCCTGGGCGGGGATCCCCTCATCGGCAAGAATCCTTGCCGCCCGCAGGCGTACCTCTTCGGAGAGAGAAAGTTCCGGCACTGCACTCCCGGTTTCGATCCCGAAGGCCCGGAGGATAAAGAGGGCCTGGTCGGCGGCTCCTACCCCCGCCATAGGCTCGCCGGTAGGTGACACGAGATGGGTGAACAGACGGTTCCGCAGCCAGGGAAGCGATGGATAATGGAGGGCGGCGCGGATCGGCGCCCCGGTCAGGAAGGCCATGTATCCCCCCCGCTCGTCTCCCCGAAAGTCGAAGACGAGGTCGAACCGTTCCCGACGCAGTTCCCGAACGAGCCGAATGGACGACACAAACCTCCCCCCGGGACCGGATTTCCCTTTCCGGACCTCGAAGATCTTCGGCGGTGAAACCGACGCCGCGAGCAGCGATCCGCTCCCTTCCCGGAGCAGAACGGCGACCGCCGCACCGGGATAGGCGTCCCGCACCGCCTGGAGGGCGGGAAGCGACCAGACGACGTCGCCTATGTCGCCGAGCTGGATGATCAGGATGCGCCTCATCTGCGGCGGTTTGCTATAGCGATCTGCAATATTCATGGGTCCGTCTCAACGTCTTTGTGTTCATTCCGTAAACATCGGGCCGAAGCCAATCCCGTCGCCCCGGAAAGTCAACGCATTATCAACAGAGAACCGCTGCAATGCCTGTGTTCAGGGGCATCCCCGGAGGTGCCACGCGAGCAGACGGCCATAGACCGCCCACTTGTCGCGCAGCCCCTTCTGGAATCCCAGCGTCAGCAGAACGCCGAGAAGGGTGAGCAGCCAATCCACGACGAGGCGCAGCAAAATAACGACGCGGACCGCCAGATAGTACGGACCGCTCCTCCATTTGCGGAAGAACTGGTAGCGGGAGCGGTAGAACTCGATGCGGGAGCGGAGATTCCGGCCGATGCTCTGCCCCTGGAGATGGTAGATGAAGGCAGTTGGCACATGCAGGACCTTCCATCCGGCCCGCCGCATCTGATAGGCCCAGTCCGTCTCCTCACAGAAAAAGTGATAACGCTCGTCGAACAGCCCGACCGCATCCATCGCCGCCATGCGGACCATGAGGCAGGCGCCGATCCCCGAGTCGACCTCGACAGGCCCCGAATGGCTGTATCTTTTGCTGGGGAATCGCCGCGGAAAGAGGTATTCGAGCAGAGGCGTGTTGGTCATCAGCGTCAGCAGCGAGGGGAAGGCGGCGATGGAATTCTGCCGGCTGCCGTCGGCGTTGAGGAGCTGGCCGCAGGCCAT
>CAKKRN010000091.1:8367-12390 GCA_919902745.1 Syntrophaceae bacterium
CAGAAGTTCGCGCGTGTTCCAGTTGACGACGATAATGGAGATATCCATTCCCAGCAATTCCCGTGCATGACCCACAGGCCGAACGCCGCGAGAGACGGAATCGGCGGCGGGATCCTTTTCGGACGCTCAGTCGAAGGCTCCCGAAGGGGGCGGAATCCGCCCTCCTCGGCCCTGTTTCTCCGCCCGCCGGTTCAGTTCGCTCAGCTTGGCATACTTGAAGAATTTATTGACCGCGTCGGTCACGGCGAGCGTCAACCCCTGCGGACCGTCCAGCAGGCCGCCCCGGAGGAGATAATCCTGGAAAAAGGTGAATCCCGCCCGCAGACACGCCGACCCGATCGAACACCTTCTCCCTTCCGCAAAGGCCTGTTGGGCGCCGAGCGTGGAATAGCGGTCGATCTTCCGGATGATCCGGCCCAAATCGCCCTCGGTCCAATGCTCGATCGGGGCCTCCAGGGTCTCCACTTGTCCTTCGACGGCAACGGCTTCATGGACCGCGGCCTCCGTCAGGCGGCCCTGCCCTCTCCGGAAGAGACGGACTACGCGGTCCGGCCACCATCCCGCGTGGCGGATCCACCGGCCCTGGAAGAAATTTTTTCTCGGGAAGCTGTAGCCGTTTATGTTCCCCGGAGAGTCGATGATCTGCCGGATCACGCGGGCCGTCTCCGGCGGGATCCGTTCATCGGCGTCCAGGACGAGGATCCAGGCCTCCCGGCACTGTTCGACGGCAAACTGCTTCTGCGGCCCGAAGCCGCGCCACGCCTCGCTGAAGACCTCGCAGCCGAAATCGGAGGCAATCCGGAGCGTCTCGTCCCCGCTTCCGGAATCCACGACGACGATCTGTCGGGCGAAGGCGACGCTCCGTAGACAATCGGGAAGGTTCTTAGCCTCATTTTTTACGATCATGGCCACGGAAAGAGGCGCCTTCTCAACCATCTCTCTTCTCCCCGCGCCAGGCGGACAACATCCCCACCTGCCGTTGTCGGGTGATGAATCCGCCTTGCCGTAAAAAAGCATCCAGGGCGTCGATATTCTGATCCGCCCCCGGCCCTCCGTGGACCTCCAATGCAATCCGATCGATGCGGGTCAGAACCTCCGACGGACAGTGATAGAGAATGTCGTATTCGGCCCCTTCGCAATCCATCTTCAGAAGGTCGCACCGCTTGAGGCCATTTCCGTCCAGGATCTCCGGGATCGTCACTGCGGGAACGCGGATCCGGTCTTTCTGGCCGGAATCGCCCCCCATGACGGTGGCGCTGGTCGTGAAATCATCCCCGCCATCAAAAGCAAGGACCAGCTCGCCCGGCTGTCCCGCTACCGCCTTTTGCTCGAAGAACCACGAAAGCCCGGGATTCAGGTCTCGGTTCCTCTGCAGAAGCCGGAAATTGGCCGGTATGGGTTCAAAGGAGAACACCGTGGCCCCGTCAAAGCGGGATAGCGCAAACAGCGAGAAGTAACCGGCATTGGCCCCGACATCGATCACCGTCGGGTTTTCCGGAAGCGGAAATGGCAGATCCTTCATATAACACTCATCCATGAAGATCTCCTTGAAGGTCTGCAGAAGCCTCCTCGGCACCTCGATGCGGACCCCCCGGCGCGTCATGAAGAGAAGCGGATCGCGGCGGGTAAGACCGAATTTGACGGCCAGAAAGAGAGGCCAGTTGGAAATGTTCCGCAGAAGATTGCCGTATCTCATGACTCTCTTGTCCACGCTTCCGTTAAAATATTGCACCAATTTTCTATCATAGTCGAACCATTATTCAAACATCGATTTGCCTTCGAAAAGGATTCCAGACCATGAACCGGGGATGAATGGACCCATGTCAGATGAGGTTCATCAGGGAAAAGACCCGCTCGAACCGTATCTCCCAGGTATGATCCCGCCTCGCCCGACGAAACCCGGCCTGTCGGATCGCCTCCGCCCTCTGCGGATCGGCAAGAAGATGGCGGATGTTGGCCAGAAGGTCGTCGAAATCCCGATACGTGACGATCTCTTTTCCGAGATCGTAGACCCTCTCCAGTTCGGGGTGGTATTCCGTAAGGTAGAGCCCCCCGCTCATCGGGATCTCGAAATCCCGGCCCTTGAGGCAGTAGGTCTCTTCATGGCCCTCCACACCCCCGAACCCGAGGTTGATCCGGCTTTTCGAATAGAGGCGGACCATCTCCTCCGTGGAGAGGGGGCCATTGGGCCAGCCGTATCCGAAGGCCTCGACGCGGATGCCCTCTGCGCTGAGACGGCGGATGGTTTCGGAGCGGTTCCCGTAGCACTGCCCCACGAAGGAGACGTCGATGGTCTTCTGCTGTTCCCAGGGTCTGTGGAGCTCCGGGTTGGCCCCTTCGGGGAGATAAGCGGGCAGCGCCCCCTCCGCGCAGTACTTCTTCAGCGCATCCTCCGTGCTGGTCCAGCACAGGTCAAACCAGCGGCAGATGTCCCGGGAACCAAAGGCCAGACCGCCTCTCACCTTGCCGACGAAATGCTCTTTGTCGTTGAGGCTGAAGTGGATCATCGGAATGCCGAAGGAACGGAGGGCCTGGACGGTCTCGGGAAAAACGATTTCCCCGGAGAGGTAGGTGAAGATTACGTCGGGGCGTTCCGCTGCAACCCATTGCCCGATACGGACCACGAGATCCCGGTTCATCTCCGCCTTCACGGAGCTCCGCCAGTCCCGGCCCGAGTGGTCGAACGCGTTGAACCAGTCGTAGCGCCTTACCGTTCCGAATTTTTCCAGGGCGGGTTTAAGGGCCCCCTCTTCCCAGTTGTAGTTGTGGTAGACGGCGATGATCGAAAGCGCACCCTTCGGTTTCGGCCTGAGGCCGGGAAAGCGGTTCTGCAGGGCCAGGCGGATGGCGGAATCATCGGGAATTGCAAGCCCCCGGGAGGCGAATGCCGCTTCGTAGCCCTCCAGCTCTCTCTTGAGCCTCACCCTGTTCTTCCAGGACCGGAATCGCCTCCGGTATCTTTTCAGCGGATCCTTCATGACGGTACGGGTTTGGCGCCGGCCATGCGTTCCCTTGATTTTCTGAGGGTGTACATTCTCAGCCCCTTCGACTTGTCCTCCCGGCCATTCATCATGTTCAGGACATGCCCGGCGTCGAGGACGGGCATCGCGTAACGGGCGGCGGCATCGACGCAAACCATCAGGGCGCCGACGCCCGCGCCCGCGAGACAGAGATCCGTATCGGGTGGAATCCGCCCCAGAATCCCCTCCCGCATCGCTTCCCACCGTGTGGCGACATATTCGGCCGGAATTTCGATGAAAACGATTTCCGGCTTGCTCGCGAAGCGGGCGAACCAGTCGCGGCAGGCATTCGGGTTGTATTCCGCGTTGAGGATGCACAGCTTCCTGCCGTCGACGAGGCGGGCAAAGGCTTTCGAAGTAAGGTAAGCGTAGACGGCGTAAAAAGGGATGTAATTTTCACCCGTCAATGCGATGCCGTGGCCTTGAAGAAAATTCAGAAAGGAGGCGGCGGAAACCTCTTCGGAACGTCGGAAGAAGGAGAAAAATGATCGCTTTCGTCCGCAGCCGATGTTTCCGGGAAAGATCAGGGGCGCCATCTTCCCGCTTGCGGCCAGCCTCCTGAGCGCGTCTATGTGCACGGGCATCGCTTTCCGGATGACTTCTACCGATTCGGCCTGCCGATAGAGGCCGTTGCAGCCCAGCGTGAGTTTGTAGAAAGCGTACTCCCCGTCCGCAAAGCGGACCACCGGGGCCGGTCTCCGCTCCATCATGCCCCGCTCCACAAAGTTGTGCAGCAGCTCCAGGTAGTCGACGCCTTCCGCCACGCTGTGGTGGAAGAGGCAGGTCTCCTGCTCCACGATCTCGGGCACATTGGCCATGATGACCGGTTCGTTGTCGATATCCGGCAGGTCGAGCCTGGCGAAGCGAAACTCGCCGCTCTCCAGCAATTTATGGAAATGATTTCCGTTGTCCCGCACGATGATGCCTTTTCACTGTTTTCCGTTCTTCTGCGCCACGACCGCGAAGCTGTGTCCCGAATAGAAGCGCGCGATCAGCCGGGCGA
>CAKKRN010000092.1 GCA_919902745.1 Syntrophaceae bacterium
CAGAAATATGAAATCAAGTCATTCAAAAGAATAAGCTTTTGCTCGGCGAGTATAGGTACTGGGCGCCGGTGTGTCAAGGAAAAGGTTAATCAGCAGGTTTTGTTTTTTTGCTTGACAGCGGCGTCTTATTCGGTGTAGCGAATCAAGTCTTTTGGGTGCTGGTCGCTTTTTTCGTTGAACTTTTTTTCTCGAGGTTGTGAAGCATGATTGAATACATCCCCATCCTCGTCTTACTCTGTTTTGCCATTCTGATTGCCGTTCTCATCGTCGGCGCTTCGCACCTTCTGGGTCACAGAATTTCCCGAAAAGCCAAACTTTCCACATACGAGTGCGGGATGCAGACCATCGGTCCCACCCGGATGAAGATGAATATCCGCTATTACATCATCGCCATGCTTTTTCTGATCTTCGATATCGAAATCATGTTTCTCTACCCGTGGGCGCTGGTGACGGGGGGGCTGAAGATGTTCGGTTTCGTGGAGATGCTGATTTTCGTCGCCGTCCTGTTTGTCGGTTATCTCTATGTGTGGAAGAAAGGGGCCCTGGAATGGGAGTAGAAGCTGCGGCAGCCGCCTCTTTGCAGGAAGTGATCAACTGGGCAAGAAAAAATTCCGTCTGGCCCGTAACCTTCGGCCTTGCCTGCTGCGCCTTGGAGATGATGGTGGCCAGTTCGTCAACCTATGACATTGCCCGCTTCGGCTCGGAGGTGTTCCGGCCCTCTCCCCGCCAGGCGGACCTGATGATCGTCGCCGGAACGGTGACCAAGAAAATGGCGCCCATGCTGAAGCGCATCTACGAGCAGATGCCCGAACCGAAATGGGTCATCGCCTACGGGGCCTGCGCATGTAGCGGCGGGATTTTCCAGACCTACAATGTCGTCCAGGGCGTCGACCAGATCATCCCCGTGGATGTCTACGTGCCCGGTTGCCCACCCCGGCCCGAAGGTCTTCTGAAAGGGATTATCACCCTTCAGGAGAAGATCGCCGCAGAGCCGGCGGGACAAAGAAACCTTGTCAGTTTGCCGTGGGGGAACAATGGCTAAGTGCATGGCCGGTGATCTGCTGAAGGAAACCTTCCCGGAGGCGGTGCGGGACATCGAAGAATTCAGACGGGAAACAAGCATCACCGTCGATGCGGGCAAGATCAGGGAGGTCATGACTTTCCTGAAGGAAAATGAAAAGCTCTGTTACGATCTGCTCCTGGACCTTGCCGGCGTGGACTTCGATGACCGCTCTCCCCGCTTCATGATCGCTTATCTGTTGCACAGCACGAAAATCAACAACAAACTCCGGATCAAAACGACGGTTGCGGAAGGCGCTTCCCTGGATACGGTCAGTGATATCTGGTTGGCGGCGAACTGGATGGAGCGGGAAGTGTTTGACATGTTCGGGATAACATTCAATAACCATCCGAATTTAAGACGTATTCTTCTGCCCGAGGATTTTGTCGGCCACCCATTGAGAAAGGATTTCCCTGTCAAAGGACCGGATTTCGATCAACCGCTTCATGTTTGCTTAGAGGAAGAACGATAACGTTTTTGAGGGCATCGAATCGATGGCTGAATCCCGCTACATGACGATCAATATGGGGCCGCAGCATCCCGCAACCCACGGCGTGCTGAGGCTGCTTTTGGAACTTGACGGGGAGATCATTGTCAAGGCTGAGCCGCACCTCGGTTATCTGCATCGGGGTATCGAAAAATTATCCGAATCCATGACCTATCCTCAGGCCCTCACCCTGACGGACAGGCTTGACTATACCAGCGCCCTCTCCAACAATCTTGCCTACTGCCTTGCCGTTGAGAAACTGCTGGATATCAAAATACCGAAGAGGGCCCAGTATCTGCGGGTTCTGATGGCCGAGCTCCAGCGGATCGCCGCCCACCTTCTCTGGGTTGCGACGCATGCCCTCGACCTTGGGGCGATGACGCTGCTCTTCTACGCCTTCCGGGAAAGGGAAACCATCCTGGAGATCCTGGAATTGGCGACCGGCGCAAGGCTAACGCCGAGTTTTATCCGGATCGGCGGTCTGGCGAGCGACATTCCCGCCACCTTTCTGCCCCGCGTGAAGGCGTTTGTGGAGGATTTTCCCAGGCGGGTGGATGATTACGAAACGCTGCTGACGGAAAACATCATCTGGAAGAAAAGGACGACGAACATTGCGCCGATGTCCGCGGAAGAGTGCATCCAGTACGGCGTCACGGGGCCGGTGCTGAGGGCTTCCGGTCTCTGTTACGACGTCCGAAAGGCCTATCCCTACTCGAGCTACGAAGATTTTGATTTTGAAATCCCGCTGGGCAGCCACGGGGATGTCTATGACCGATATCTCGTGAGAATGAAAGAAATGCGGCAGTCGAACCGGATTGTGAAGCAGGCCGCGGAGAAGCTGCCCGACGGTCCGTTCGCCGCTGTGGACGCCCCGCTGGTTGTGCCGCCGGCGAAGGAAGAGGTGGGCCGGGACATTGCGGCGCTGATCCGCCATTTCAAGATCATGCAAGAGGGGTTCCGGCCGCCGTGTGGCGAGGTTTACGCCTCCATCGAATCGTCGAAAGGGGAACTCGGTTTTTATCTCATCAGCGACGGGACCAACAAGCCCTTCCGGATGAGGATCAGACCGCCCTCCTTCATCAATCTGGCCGCGCTGCCGAAGATGATCGAGGGACAGATGGTCGCCGATGTCGTCGCCGCCATCGGCAGTATCGACATTGTGTTGGGAGAGATCGACAGATAGGTTAATTATGACAGACATCATTTTCAGTTCCTGGCAGAACGAACGGTTTGACGGCAGGGAGGCCGCGGCGCCGGACAACAAGCCTCCCGCGAATGTGAAGCTGGCCGCCGAGTTCCGCCCCGGAGAGCGGATCAAGGCTCTCATGGGCTGGGATGGCATCGTGCTTCGCGATGACGACGTCGACATCGTCGACATGTGCGCAAAGTATGCGGAGGCGGTGCAGCAGGAATCCTGCGGCAAGTGTTTCCCCTGCCGCGTCGGGACAAGGATCGTCGGCGATTGGCTGAAGAAGATCGCCGCCGGAGAGGGAAAGGAGGCGTACCCGGGGAAAATCAGGGATCTGTCCCTCTCCATCCGCGACGGATCCAAGTGCTCCATCGGTCAGACGGGGATGAACCCCATCCTCGACGCACTGCACCATTTCCCGCAGGCCTTTGCCGCAGCAATCACGGAACAGAAAAAGGCCAGAGAGGGCCGCTACCGCTACTCCGTCACCGCCCCCTGCGTCAGCGTCTGCCCCAGCAGCCTGGACATCCCCCGATATGTGGAAGAAATCAGCGAACAGCGATTCGCCGAATCGCTGGCGACCATCCGGCAGGGCGTCTGCATGGCCGGGACACTCGGAAGGGTCTGTATCCGTCCCTGCGAATCAAACTGCCGCCGGGCGAATATCGATGAGGCCATTTCCATCAAATGGCTGAAGCGGTATGTCGCCGATTATGAAATTGAAAAGAACCGACATCCGGAGATCCGAGGCCATCAGCATAAGGATAACAAGAAGGTGGCGGTCATCGGCGCCGGTCCGGCGGGATTGTCCTGCGCCTACTACCTAAGTCTGATGGGTTATCGGGTAACCATCTTTGAGAAACTGCCCGAGCCCGGCGGCATGGCCGCCGTGGGCATCCCCGATTACCGTCTGCCGCGGGCGATCATCCGCAGCGAAGTGGAGATCGTCAAGGAGACCGGTGTGGAGATCCGCTATGGCGTCGAGATCGGGAAGGAGATAAAATTCGCCGATATCCGGAAGGATCATGACGCCGTCTTCATCGGCGTGGGCGCCCAGGGCAGTTCGCCCATGGGGGTGGAGGGTGAAGAGAAGAACTACCGCGGTTTCATCTCCGGCGTCCAGTATCTTCTCGACATCAATCTGGGAAGAGATCCCTACCCGGAAGGGAAAAAAGTGGTGGTCGTCGGCGGCGGCAACGTGGCGATCGACTGCGTGCGCTCCTCCTTCCGCATCGGGAAACCGGATGTGAACCTCGTCTACCGACGGTCGAAGGCGGAGATGCCCGCCGACCCGGTGGAGATCAAGGATGCCGAGGATGAAAAAGTCAACTTCCACTACCTCTGCAATCCGACGAAAATACTTGAGAAAAACGGAAAGGTCGTCGGAGTGGAATGCATCCGCATGGAGCTGGGCGAACCGGATCAAAGCGGCCGGAGAAGGCCCGTCCCCGTGCCCGGTTCGGAATTTATCATTGAAACGGATATCCTCATCCCGGCCATCGGTCAGAAGGTGGATTATTCCTTCCTGGAAGAAACAGACGGCATCAAGCTGTCGAAATGGAAAACGGTTGATTCCGACGGAGAGACCTTTGCCACCTCGCAGGCGGGGGTGTTCGCCTCCGGTGACTGCGTTACCGGTCCCGATGTGCTGGTCAGGGCAACGGGCAACGGCAAGAGAGCGGCGGAAAAGATCGACCTCTTCCTGACCGGCAACAAGGTGGAAGCCTCGATCGATGAAAAATTCAGAACCCTTTTTTCCACCCTCGGGGTATACGACAAAAAGGAGCAGCTCGGCGTCATCGGCGGTCTCAAGCAGGCGCACCTGCCGATGCTCGACCCGGAAGAGCGGAAGCGGACCTTCGAGGAAGTGGAAGCAGGCTTCAGTACCCCGGTGGCGCTCGGCGAGGCTGCACGTTGTCTCCGCTGCTACAGGATCGGCATGATTGCGCTGGGTTGAACGGTAAGGAATGGACATGATTCGGTTAACCATCGACGGAAAAGAGATCATCACCCAGCAGGGGAAGACCATCCTCGAGGCAGCCCAGGAGGGAGGCATCGCCATCCCGACCCTCTGTTACCATGAGCGGCTTTCCCCCATCGCTTCCTGCCGCCTCTGCATCGTGGAGGTGGAAGGCTATGAGAAGCCGATGACCTCCTGCACCACACCGGCGGTGGAGGGTATTTCCGTAATCACCCGATCGGACCGGCTCTTGAAGATGAGGCGGGAATTCCTCAACCTCATCCTCACCTCGCATCCGCTGGATTGTCCCCAGTGCGACAAGGGAGGTGAATGTCTGCTCCAGGAGCTCGCCTATGAACACGGGATCGAAAAGGTCGAATACGAGGCCCTTCGAATAGACCGAAAAGAAGCGTACGCCACACCGCTGATCCGTTACTGGGAGCTCCGGTGCGTCCTCTGCGGGAGATGTGTCCAGGCATGTCGGGAGGTGTCGGGAAGAGCGGCCATCGACATCAAGGGCAACGGCTTTGAGGCCCGAATCACCCCGACGGAAAACAACGACTGCATTTCCTGCGGCGAGTGTCTTTCCCTGTGCCCGGTCGGCGCCCTCACGGAAACCCTGAGCCCGGTCAAAGGGAGGGTCTGGCAGAGTGAAAGAACCGATACAGCATGCCCCCATTGCGGTTTCGGATGCCGGCTGACGCTGAACGTGATTGACGGAAAAATCATCAGCAAGGTGATCTCAGAGACAAACCTTCCGCCCAACAACACCTCCCTGTGCATCCGCGGGCGTTTCGGCTATGATTTTACGAACCACGAAGCAAGGTTGACCGAACCCTTTCAACGAATCGATGGTGAGAAGAAGAAACTCGAACGGGAAGAGGCCCTGAAGATAACGGCGGAGAACCTCCAGCGGCTCTCCGGCGAGGGAAAGGGGATCGGGTTTATCGTTTCACCGCGGGCAACCAACGAAGAGATCTTCCTGATCTCCCGGATTGCGGCGCTCTTCAAGAATGGCCGCGTCGCCTCCTCCGCCTCCTACCATACGGGAAAAGTGGCCGCCGCCTTCCGGCAGATGGGGATAAGCCCCGGCTACCGTTACGACCGAATCCGCACCTGCAAAACGATCATCGTGGCCGGCGCCGATCTGCTGGTCAACAATCACCTGCTGGCCAACAAGGTCAGGGAGGCTGTCAAATGGAACGGCGCCAGGGTCATCGTCGTTGACCCCCTCCCCAGCGCGCTGGCCCGCATCGCCGACGCCCATTTGAAGATTACACCCGGGCAGGATGCCGAGGTTTTCAACGCCCTCTCCCGAAGGTTGCTGCTGGACGACAAGTACGACAAAGAGGCCGAAACCTTTGAGGGTTTTGTTGAATTGAGGAAGGCCCTTATGGCAGAATACGGGGACAGATTTCAAATCTGTCCCCTGTCCCCGCTGATGTCGAGCGGCGTGGAAGCGGAAATGCTGGATAAGGCCTATGGTCTGATCCGCGATGAAGGGAATACGGGGGTTATTTTTGCCTCCGGCATCACGAATAGTGGGGAGAGCCTCGCGGCGCTTCTGAATTTCTGCCTGCTGAAAGGTCTGCACAAACGGGGGCTGATCATGCCGGCCGCCCTCCAGGCCAATGCCTTGGGTGCGGTTTCCATCGTGAAGGATATGGCCCCGCCCGATGAACTT
>CAKKRN010000093.1 GCA_919902745.1 Syntrophaceae bacterium
GGTATAGTCGTATTTGTCCCCGTTCGAAAGAACGAGGAGGAGGCGCTTCCGCACCGGGACGGCGCGCCTGCACTTGGGGCAGAAGAGTTCCGTAGCGTCGAAATCCTTGTATTGTTCCCGTTTCATTCCTCATCCCTTTCAGGAATTCTCTCTGCATCTTCCAGCCAGACGGCGGCCTCGCTGTCGCTCGGCGCCCGGTAATCGCCCCGCGGCGAGAGGGAGCCGCCCGAACCGACCTTGGGGCCGTTGGGGACGCAGGAGCGCTTGAACTGGCTGATCTGGAAGAACCGGTAGAGGTAGACCTCCAACCAGTGGCGGATCTCGCCGATCGTGTAGGCGTTTCTCTTCGACTCGGGGACGTCGGGCCAGTCTCCCCGCGTTCGGTCCCGCCAGGCGCAATAGGCCATGAAGGCGATCTTGGTTGGGAGATAACCGAAGCGCGTTGTGTAGAAAATGTTGAAATCCTGGAGTTCGTACGGGCCGACGATCTCTTCCGTCCTCTGGGAGGGCTGAGCCCCCACATCGCCCGGGATCAGCTCGGGGCTGATCTCCGTCTCGAGGATATCGAGGAGGATCGCGGAGGCCTCGGGAGAGAACTGCACGGACCGCGCGACCCAGCGGATCAGATGCTGAATCAGGGTCTTGGGAACGCTTGCGTTCACATTGTAGTGGGAGATGTGGTCGCCCACGCCGTAGGTGCACCATCCGAGGGCGAGTTCGCTCAGGTCGCCTGTACCGACCACGAGGGCGTTTCTCCAATTGGCGATGCGGAAGAGGTGCGAGGTCCTCTCCCCGGCCTGGATGTTTTCAAAAGTGATATCATAAACCGTTTTCCCCTCTGCGTAGGGGTGTCCGATATCCTTGAGCATCTGCATGCAGCTTGGCCGAATGTCGATCTCGTTCACCTCCACCCCGAACGCCTTCATCAGGCAGAGCGCGTTGTGGTGGGTCTTGTCAGATGTCGCGAAACCGGGCATCGTATAGGCCAGCACGTGGGAGCGGGGCAGCTTCAGCATGTCCATCGTCCGGGCGGCGACGATTAGTGCATGGGTGGAGTCGAGTCCCCCGGAGACGCCGATCACGACCTTGTCGATTCCGGAGGACTTAAGACGCTGGGAGAGCCCCTGAACCTGGATGTTGTAGGCCTCATAGCAGCGCTGTTCCCTCTTGGCGGGGTCCGCCGGGATGTAGGGGAAACGGGCGTATTCGCGGTTGAGGAGCAGGCGTTCGCCGCCGGGCTCCAAACGCATTTCGACCCGGCGGAACCTCAACAGGGCCTCACGGTGGGTGAACGCGTTCCGGCCGAAACTGGTCTGTCGCATCCGATCCTGGGCAAGACGGTCCAGATCGAGGTCGGCGAGAATCATCCGGGAACCATCCGCAAATCTCTCCGATTCCGCGAGAAGATTACCGTTTTCATAGATCATGGCGTGGCCGTCCCAGGCCAGGTCCGTCGTCGATTCCCCGGGGCCGGCCGCGGCGTAAAGATAGGCGGCGACGCACCGGGCGGACTGGTTCGCGGTCAGGCTCCGCCGGTATTCCGCTTTCCCGATCGTCGCGTTGGAGGCGGAGAGGTTTCCGATCACGGTCGCTCCGGCCAGCGCGGCAAAGGAGGAGGGAGGGATGGGGACCCAGACGTCCTCGCACATTTCCAGGAAAAAGCGGAAATGGCGGATGTTGGAAACATCGAAAAGAAGGTCGGCGCCGAACGGGATCTCACGCTGGTCGCAGAGGCGGATGGTTTTCGCAAGCGTCTCTTCGGCGGGGCTGAACTGACGCCCCTCGTAAAATTCCCGGTAGTTGGGGAGGTAGGACTTCACCGCCACCCCCATAATGCGGCCCCGGCAGAGAACGATTCCGCAATTGAAGAGGCGGGAGTCGATCTGCAGCGGCGCGCCGAGGACGAGGATCAGGTTGAGGGCTTCCGTCTCGCGGGCGATCCGCTCGATCGCGCGGAGGGTCCCCTGGAGGAGGGCCTCCTGCTGGAAGAGGTCATCGTTGGAATAGGCGGAGAGGCCGAGTTCGGGAAAGAGCGCGAAAACGGCTTTCCGGTCCGCGGCCTCGCGGGCGAGGCGAATGGTCTCTCCGGCGTTGAATCCGGTATCCGCCACCTTGACCTCCGGGGTGCAGACGGCGACCCGGATGAAGCCGTGACGGTACAGATTGAAAAACTCACTTTCATTTCCCATGGTTATTCCTTCTCCACGCAGGCATAGGCGCTGTGGTTGTGGATGCTTTCAAAATTTTCCGCCTCCACGCTGTACCAGGTGAAATTGGGATCCTGGCTGAGTCGGCCGGCGACGTTTCTGACGACATCCTCGACAAACATCGGGTTTTCATAACCATTTTCCGTGACGAATTTCTCGTCGATCCGCTTCAGAAGGGAGTAAACTTCGCCGCTGGCCGACTTTTCGATCAGTTTGATCACGTCCTCGATCCAGAAGAATTTACGGAACCTTACCCGGACGGTGACGATGCTCCGCTGGTTGTGGGCGCCGGAGCGGCTGATCTCCTTGGAGCAGGGGCAGACGGTTGTCACCGGGACGACCATCCCCACCAGGAAATCCATGCCGCTGTCGTTGCAGGTCCCTATAAACTGACAGCGGTATTCCATCAGACTTTTCGCGCCGGACCTTGGGGCGGTCTTCTCGATGAAGTAGGGGAAGTCGATTTCGATATGGGCCGATTCGGCGCGCAGTTTGACCCGGATCTTTTCCAGGATGCTGTGGAAGGTCCGGATGTTCACCTGCTCCCGGATTTCGTTGAGGACCTCGACGAAGCGGCTCATGTGCGTCCCCTTGAAGCGGCGGAGGAGGTTCACATACATGTTGATCGTGGCGTTTACCGGCTGCGTCCCGTGGGCGCGGTCCAGCACAACGATGGGGTATTTGAGCCCCTTGACCCCGACCTTCTTGATGTCGATATTCCGTTCGTCTTTCAGGTTCTGGATGTCGATCATAGGCTGTAGGAGACGCGGGCGTTCTCCGATTCCCAGACGGTCACGCGGGAGAGCGGGGTCTTCGTCGGCTTTGCCTTTTCTCCGATCCTTTCATAGAGGAAACGGGCGATCTGTTCGGACGAGGGGTTCATATCTTTGAAAAAAGGAAGTTCATTCAGATATTTGTGATCGAGCTCCTCAAGAACCTCATCGGTCCAGCGCTTCAGCAGACGGAAATCGATCAGGAGACCCTCTCCATTGAGTTCGGCGGCGGCGGCCGAGATCTCAACGATAAAGTTGTGTCCATGGAGCTCTTCGCACTTGCCGCCGATCTCCCGGAGCAGATGCGCGGCGGCAAAGGATTTTCTGATAGTCACTTCGTACATGAATGAACCCTCCAGTAAGTTGTGTAAGACCTATATCATAAAACATCTTCTTGGATAAGCGGGAAAATGAAGATACAAGTGGCCAAAGTGAATAAAGTTGAGCGCCCTTTCAGATTGCTCAATATCCCCTTTTATCTGGCGCATCATCTGGAACGGTTGTTAACGCAGGAATGAGCGTTTCAGATGCGGCAGGCATCGTCAATCGTCTTGCCGGGAAGGAGATGGCTGAGGAAATCGCCGCAGGGGAGGCAGAGTATCCCCTCCCGCAATAATCGCTCCCGGCCGCGGTAGAGGAAGATCGACCTGCCCTCCGGATACTCGTCCCGGAATGATTTGAGACCTCTCAGATCGGCTGGCCGGATCGTCGCGGTATTTTTTACCTCCAGCGCCCACAGTCCCTGGGGGCCATAGACGACGAAATCAACCTCGACGCCGGAGCGGGTTCGCCAGAAATAGAGATCGCTCTTTTCCGGCGAATAGGCAAGCCAGCCACTCAGGTGCTGGGCGACAAGCCCTTCCAGCGCCTGTCCTTCCATCTCTTCGGGACGATCCAGCGGCCCCCGCGGCCGCAGGGATCTGAAAACCCCCGCATCGAACAGGTAGAATTTCGGATGCCCGGCGAGTTCCCGCTTCGCCCTGCGCGTAAAGACGGGCAGGCGGAAGCCGAGGAGGATATCCTCCAGAATCGCCGTATATCCCTCCACGACCTTTCTCTCCACCATGCAATCCCGGGCGACGTTGCTCAGGTTGAGGATGGATGCGTGGGAAAAACTGATCGCCTCCAGGAAACGGGAGAAATTTCCGATATTCCGCACCAGTCCTTCCATCTGGACCTCTTCCCTGAGATAGAGGGCGGCATAGGAGCGCAATACGTCGTCCGGGTTTGCCGAGGAATAAACGAGGGGAAGCAGACCGCGCTGAAGCGCCTCCTCCAGGTGAAAGCTTTCACCAAGTTCGGAGGCCAGGAAAGGATGCATGGTCCTCAGCAACGCCCGGCCGCTCAACATGTCCACGCCCGTCCTTTTCAGCTTGCGCGCACTCGAACCGGTCAGTACGAACGTATAGCCCTGTTTTTCCTCAATGAGCTTGTGGATGACGGAAAGCAGCTCCGGAACTTTCTGGATTTCGTCGATCACAAAACATTTCTGTCCCCCCTGCCCACGGACGACCTCGGCCAGGCGCTCAGGTCTTGCTGAAAAGGAACGAACCATTTCGGGATCGAGGAGATCGACATAGCAGGCGTCCGGGAAGCGTTCCCTCATGAAGGTTGATTTTCCCGTTCCTCTGGGACCGAAGAGGAAGAAACTCTCGGCAGGTGGGGTAAAAAATCGGGTAATAGTTTCCATAATGCGCCTCAAAATGGATTTGTCGATTCCATTATGATGGCTATCATCTTTATGTCAAGGATTATTCCGTTAGCTCTTTCTCAAACCCAGTTCGCAACAAGCAATCCATGGACCTTGTCAAAATGTCGGGTATTGTTACTTACCAGCGTTGCCCCCTGACTTCTGGCATGGGCAGCGATCATCATATCCATAGCGCCGATGGGCGTGCCGTCCTTTTCCAGTGCAGCACGAATCTGTCCATAATGGTCCGCCGCTGTTTCGTCCCAGAGGATTACGGCCAACCGGGAGACAAACTCGTCTATCTCTTTCCGGATGGAAGGTCCCTGTTGATGGCGTGCCGCGCCATAGTAAAGCTCGGCCAAAACAACCGTGGAAATGCAAAGATCTCTTGTCCCAACCTGGTCAAAATGGGCCTTGACGGAAAGGGGGCGGCTTTTGAGGATGTAGCTGCAAATATTTGTGTCCAGCATATAGCGCATTAGAATAGCTCCCGCTTCTCCGGCGTAAGATCATTACGATCAGCCATAAAATCTTCCGGCACCTGCGACCGACGAGCAAAAAAGTCATCCCAGCCCAATGGCTTGGGCCTGATGATTACAGCATCACCCTGCCGCTCGATAAGAACCTCCCGGACTGAAAAGCGAAACTCTGCAGGCAGACGTACCGCTTGGCTGCGACCGTTCATAAAAATTTTAGCTGTTTGTGACATAACTCACCTCCGTGATCTATATCGGCAGTATATACCGCCTGTTTAAAAAATGCAATAACACCGAGAAATCCGAAATCCACCACCTCTGTTCTTTCATTGTTATCATGATGTTATAGAATCTTTTTCTTCACCAATGGGTGCATGAAATTCGCATATAACCCTTTGCAATAACGATGGAACTCTATTTTAGGTGGTGGATTTAGGGAAATCTTTCTCACTGAATGGTTTCTGTTCTTTACATGATAATTTCCTCTGAAACTCGATTCCCGCCTGCCGGACGTTGCGCAGATGACTGTTCTGAAATGCCAAGAAGAGCTGTTTCTCCTCCGCCGATAGAGGACTCGGCTCGCCGAAGAGATAGGCCTCGTCATAGAGGAGGTGAGTGAAACCAATGGCTTTCAGGCGGTTTCCGACCTCAGCCGCGGAAGATGCCTCCCGGAGAATATTCTGGAGGGTGTGCGCCTCAGGGAGAACCTGAGGTGAAAATGGAATGGATAGGCTATGGAAAAAATCCGGAGATTTCCGTGAAAATGGCGGGAAATACCGGCAGTCAAAGAAAAGCGAAAAATTGCTCCGCCGTATTCGTTTTGATAACCATTCGGGATTGTGATTAAATGAAATAATATCATGAAAGACGCTTGAAATGAGTGCTAATGGCATGACCATTGCTTTTTTATCAGACAGAGTTTCAGAAGGCATCAAAACCAAGGATTGAAAAGGGGGTGATGGCGGAAAGAATCCAGGTTTATATGGTTCAGGAATCATCCGATATCGCAAATTCAAACAACCAAACATAAAGGAGAATGAAAATGATTCAAGCATTTTACAAGAGGAACAAGAAGGGGTTTACGCTGATCGA
>CAKKRN010000094.1 GCA_919902745.1 Syntrophaceae bacterium
GTGCTTGAAAAATCGGCGTTTTGATGGTAGAATAGTGATAACGGTATTCCGTTGACCGGTTCCGGGACGATTCCTTTCGGCGGGACCGCGATTCCTTTCAAGGAGGGCGCATGCATTCCACGGGCGACGCGATGATCTGGACGGAAACGTGACAGACCGATTTCAGAAACAGAGAATGAGGATGGTCGAAACCCAGATCCGGGTGCGGGGTGTTTCGGATAAGAGGGTCTTGAAGGCCATGGAGAAGATCCCACGCCATCTCTTCGTGGATGAGGGGCTGATCGATCAGGCCTACAACGACAATCCCCTTCCCATCGAAAGCCGGCAGACCATCTCCCAACCCTATATTGTTGCGTTGATGTCCGAAGCGATGGCACTGACCGGACGGGAGAAGGTGCTCGAAATCGGGACCGGTTCAGGGTATCAGACGGCCATACTCGCTGAATTGGCCGAACGGGTTTTCTCCATCGAGCGTATTGCGGTGCTGGCAACCGGGGCAAGGAGGGTTCTTGATGCGCTGAAGGATTACAATGTGGCCATCCGGGTGGGGGATGGAACCTACGGGTGGCGCGAGGAGTCCCCATTTGAGGCGATCATGGTGACGGCCGGCGCGCCTCGGATTCCCAGGCTTCTGATTGAGCAGCTTGCCGTCGGCGGTCGTCTCGTGGTCCCCGTGGGAAACCGTAACTCCCAGACCCTTCTAAAGCTGACCCGCTTGTCGGAAGATCCGGAGGATCTGAAGCAGGAAGATCTGGGCGGCTGCCGTTTTGTAGATCTGATCGGGGAGCACGGATGGGGAAATTGACGAGCGAAACACCCATCGCCACTGTTTTTTCATGCAGCCCGCATTTTTTGAAATTCGTGGGTTTCTTTCTGATCGGTCTGATGGTCCTCTCCTGCTCGGGTTTGCCCCTCAGGGACGCCCGGCCCCGCGGGGTTTATCATCGTGTAAAGAGCGGAGAGACACTCTCCGCCATCGCCCGTGCGTATCGTGTCGACCTTCAGGAACTGGCTGAGATCAACAACATCAGTCATTCTGACCGGATCGAGACGGATAGCGTGATCTTCGTTCCCGATGCGAACCAGATTCTGGACGACATCATGATTGCCGCCCGACCGCGGGAACCTTCGTCGGCGCTTCAAGCGAAGGAGAAGCCCGTAATAAACGAAACAGCCGTTGCCGGCGCGGAAATTCAAAAAAAGGGAGCGGCGGTGGAGGGAAAGCGACGACCGCAGCCGCCGGCCGAAGCGGCGGCGAAAGATCGTCCGGTTCTTTCCCGTGCGGCGGAGAGAGATATCTCCCTCAGAAAAAGCGCCGGGGCGTTGGAAAGCGGGGAAACACCGGTCCCGCCGGCCATGCCGAAGGAAAGCGCTGAAAAGCCGGAACAGATCCGGTTTGACAAAAAGCGTTTCATCTGGCCGGTCAAGGGGACGGTGGTTTCGCCGTTCGGCATCCAGCCGAACCGGATGTATTTCAATGGAATCCGAATCGCGGCCGGTGAAGGAACGCCCGTGCAGGCCGCGGCGGACGGGGTGGTCATCTTTTCATCCCCTCTCAAGGATTATGGGGAGACGATCATCATCCAGCATGAGGATCACTACGCGACGGTTTACGCCCATCTGGGGATCAGAACCGTCGGAGGGGAGGTGAGGGTCAAGAAGGGAGGCCGGATCGCGTTTATCGGAAAGGCCGCCGCGAAGGAGGGAGCCTCTATCCATTTCGAGATCCGCCATAACAACAAGGCCAGGAATCCCCTTTTTTTTCTTCCATGACGGGGACACCTTGCCGCAAGGTGTCCCCTTGGCGCCGGCGGCCATGAGCCGAGGTAAGCAGGGGCAAATCATCGAGACGAAAAGGAATCATAAATCGTATTGACTATTCCATCAGAATCAGATAACCTACTAAGTTCAAAATAAATTCTTTGGGTGTAAAAAATGTTTAAGGTAGGCGATTTGGCGGTATATCCGGCACAGGGGGTCGGGGTCATCGAGGCGATCGAAAACCGGGAGGTCGGAGGAAGCACGCAACTGTTCTATATTATGAAGATCATGGGCAACGGCATGAAGATCATGATTCCGATGGATAGCGCGAAATCGGTCGGTCTCCGCGAGGTCATCCATAAGAGGGAGATCCCCAAGGTTTACGCGATCCTCAGAAACAAGGATGTCACGATTGACAAACAGACCTGGAACAAGAGATACCGAGAATACCTGGAAAAGATCAAGACGGGATCGGTATTCGAAATTGCCCGGGTCCTGCGGGATCTCTTTATCCTGAAAAGCGACAAAAACCTCTCCTTCGGGGAGAGAAAAATGATGGACACGGCGAAGAGCCTTCTCATCAAGGAGATTTCGGTGGCGAGCAATGCAGCGGAGACCAAGATCGAAGAGGATCTGAAGATGATCTTTACCATACAATGATGCCACCTCGCCTCACGTGTCAACAATGGTCTTTGTAGAATGACGAGAGTATAAATCAATAATTGTAAT
>CAKKRN010000095.1 GCA_919902745.1 Syntrophaceae bacterium
GGGGTGGCCGGTTCGCGACCGCACTCGCGGGCAATGCGGGTCAGACGGGCCACCAATTGGGCGTTGCTTCGGGCCAATTCGCCCCGCCGGTAATAGAGGTTGTCCTCCAGGCCTGTGCGGGCGTGTCCGCCCATCGCGATGGCCAGCACGTTCATCGACAACTGCCGCCCCCCCACCGCGCACACCGACCACAGCGACCCTGCGGGCAGGCTGTCGACCAGGTGGAGCAGGGAACGCGCCGTGGCCGGGGCCCCTCCCTTTACGCCCAGGACGAACTGCCACCACAGCGGCGACGGGATCATGCCTTTCCCTTCCAGGGCCAGGGCATTGCCGATCATGCCGCTGTCAAAGACTTCAATTTCCGGTTTGACATGGGCCGCCAGCATGCGCCGGGCCAGTTCCTCCAGAAAGTCCGGAGGATTCAGAAAGATGCGATCGTTGAAGTTCATGGAGCCCGCGTCCAGCGACCCCAATTCCGGCCCGGCAGTTAGGCTGTTAAACCGTTCTTCCTCGCCCACGCGGCCGGCCCCGCCGCTGGTGCTGAAATTGATCAGAATATCGCACCCCTGGCCGCGGATCAGTTCCCTGACCCGCAGAAACCGCGACAGATCGCAGCTCATCTTTCCCGCATCGTCCCGCACGTGGACGTGGACGACGGCTGCCCCTTCGCGCCAACTCTCCACCGCCGCTTGGGCAATCTCCTCGGGCGTGACGGGCAGATCGGGGTTTTGCGCCTTGGTCGGCCAACTGCCGGTCGTGGCTAC
Source organism: Syntrophaceae bacterium (assembly GCA_919902745.1). Taxonomy (GTDB): domain Bacteria; phylum Desulfobacterota; class Syntrophia; order Syntrophales; family UBA5619; genus UBA5619. The sequence continues at coordinate 765 of CAKKRN010000095.1, forward strand.
CGATAGGATAATTTTGTCTCTATCCATGCCGAGCCTCCTGATTCCAATTTGTAGGGTGTGTTAGCGAAGCGTAACACACCGGATGCTGGTGGGTTACGGCAAAAAACCGCCTAACCCACCCTACATGATTAATGCCATCTTGATGGTCCGCTTACCGGTGTTCCTTCAGATAAGCGAGCAGGTCGCCGAGTTTACGCGCGGCCTCCGCCTTTACTTTGGCCGGATCCTTCCCGCTCCAGTCGTAAAAACCCTTGCCGCTCTTGATGCCGAGGTGCCCGGCGGCGTAAAGGTCCTGCAGCATGCGCCCCGGCTTGTCGCCGTGATGCAGGACCGGTACCAGCGCCTGTTGTGACAGGGCATGGGTATCGAGACCGCTGATGTCCTTTTGCTCGATCAGACCGGTGATGCAGATGCGAGGGGCGAGGATCTCGCGTGCACAGCGGTCGATTTCCTCCGCAGTCACAACGCCTTCATCCATCAGGTAATAGGCTTCGTGCAAAATGGCGTGCTGCAGGCGGTTGATCAGCAGTCCTGGAACGGCGCGCTTCAGGCGCAATACGCTTTTGCCGGTAGCCTCGATCAACCGCACCGCCGCGTCCGTCGCCGCCGGCAAGGTCGCCCTCACCGGTGCGACCTCGACAACGGCGTTGACATCCGCAGGCATGAAGTAATGGATGCCGAGAAAGCGCTCGGGGTGTTGGAGCGGCCGCGCCAGCTCCTCGAAGTCGAGCGTCGAGGTGTTGGAGGCAAGCACCGGTTTTCCCGCATAAGCGGCTTCGATGGCGGCATAGCTTTTGAGCTTCAGCGCCATCATCTCGGGCACCGCCTCGATGATCAGCTCGGGCGCATTCGGCGGAAGCTTTTCAACCAGCGCGACGCGTTCATCGACGCCGGCGGAAACGTTCGCCACGTTGCGTGAGAGAATAGCGGTGGGAATCCCGGCTGAGACAAAACTTTTGGCGATGCCCCGTCCCATGACCCCCGAGCCGATGATGAGGACTTTAAACTGTTTCACGCTTGATCTCTTTCGCTTTCCCCAGATATTGGCCGGCAAGCACCACCGCCAGCAGGGCGAGGCCGACAAGGTCGGTGATCCATCCCGGTTTGATCAGGCATAGCGCCGCAACGAACAGGATCGTCCGTTGCCACATCGTTGCCGATCGGATCAGGTAACCCTGCAGCGAAGCGGCAAGCAGAATGGTGCCAAGCGTCGCGGTGATGAACGAGGCCACGATGGTCTGCCAGTCGCCGATCATCAGCAGCGCCGGCTCGTAGATGAACATGAACGGTACAATGAAGCCGGCGGCGCCGATGCGCACCGCTTCCCAGCCCGCTTTCCAGAGGTCGGTCTTGGCAAGGCTGGCCGCGGCAAAAACCGCGAGCGCCACCGGCGGCGTGATCGCCGAGAGGATGGCGAAATAGAACGCAAACATATGTGCGGCCGGTGTGGCGGCGCCAAGTTTCACCAGCGCGGGAACGAGCAGCGAAACCATGACGATGTAGGCGGGTGTTGTCGGCATCCCCATGCCGAGGACGATGCCGGCGATCGCGGTGAGCGCCAATGCGAGGGGCAGCATTTCCCGGGCGAGCCCGACCACGATCTGGGTGAAGCTGATCCCCAGGCCCGTGATAGTCACGCAGCCGATGACGATCCCGGCGCAGGCGCAGGCCATCGCCACCAGGAGCGTGTTCCGCGCCCCGTCTTCGAGCGCTTCGATAATGGACTTCCAGGTGATGCCCTCGCGTGTCGTCTTTCGGAGGAGGGCCATCGGAAGACAGGCGAGGGCGCCGACCAGTGCGCTCAGAGGGGCGCTGTAACCCTTGACCAGCCCGATGAAGACAAGGGCGATGGGTACGAACAGGTGGCCGCGCTCGCGCATCACCGCCCCGAGGCGCGGCAGATCGGATTTGGGTACACCCAGCAGGCCCACGCGCTTTGCTTTGAAATGCACCGAGAAAAACACCGCGACGTAGTACAGGATCGCCGGGATAGCCGCCCATAGCGTCACCTGGAAGTAGCTCACCGCCAGAAACTCGGCCATCACGAATGCGGCCGCGCCCATCACCGGCGGCATGATCTGCCCGCCGGTGGAGGCGACCGCTTCGACCGCCGCGGCAAACGGCGGATTAAAACCGGTTTTTTTCATCAGCGGGATCGTGATCGGCCCGTCGACCATCACGTTGGCGACCGCGCTGCCCGACACCGTGCCGAACAGGCACGAGCTGACCACCGAAACCTTTCCCGGGCCGCCGGCGGTGTGGCCGGTGATCGCGAGCGCGAAGTCCATGAACAGCTTTCCGGTGCCGCTCCTCTCCATGAACGCGCCGAACAGTACGAACAGCATCACGTAGGAGGCCGACACGCCTAAGGTCGAGCCGAAGATCCCCTCCGTGGAGAGATAGAGCTGCTCCATCAGCACCGGTGTCTTCACGTTGGTGAACAGGGCCGCATAGGCGAGGAAGACGCAAGCGGTGATCGGCAGCGCCCAGCCGAGGACGCGCCGCGTCGCCTCAAGAACGATCAGCACCGCAACCACCGTGTAAACCTTGTCGAAGGTCTTCAGGTCGTCGATGTAGATGGTGCGGTAGGTGACGTACTCGTAATTGAAAAAGATGTAGAGGATGAAGGCCCACGAGCCGATCAGCAGGACCGCGTCAACCATGCGCCATCCGATGCCGCCGCCGGGCTTGAGCGGGTAAAGCATGAACACCAGCGTGAGCGCAAATAGAAGGTGCGTACCGCGGAAGACCATCGCTTCGGGCGGTCCGAAGCCGGCGACGTACATGTGGTACAGCGACATGGCAATCGCGATGGCCGAAACGGTCCACTTGAGCGCCCTGGTCTTGGGCGGGGTTGCCGGGACCTCCTCGGATATGACGGGCATGACTTCCGACATGCAAATCCTCTACAAGACGACAAATCCGGATGCAAAACGGGGCGGCCAAGGCCGCCCCGCGACGATACTGCGGGTTAGGGGGGTAACCCTGCGCCTACATCGCCCCCGCTTCCTTGTAGAACTTCAAGGCGCCCTTGTGAAGGGGCACGCCGATATCCTCGGCCATGATCTTCGGCGTCAATCCGGAGATCGCCTTGTTCGATGCCGCCATGTCGGTCACATTGGCCGCCATCGTTTTCGTCATCATGTAGACCATATCCTCGGGCAGGTCGCAGGAGGCGACGATGTGCGTGGCGTAACCGATCACGTCGACGTCCTTACTCTGCTTCGGATAGGTGCCTGCCTTGATGGTGAGCTTGGAGTATCCGGGATTGATCTTCTTCATCTCGGCCAGGATCTTCGCGTCGATACCGATCAGCTTGATGTCGCGCGCGCTGGCCAGATCCATCACCGCCGAGGCGGGAACCGTCGTCCCCAGCGTGAACACCTGCGCGTGGCCGTCCTTCACCATCGATACGGCGTCGGTGTAGGAGGCGATGAAGTTCACTTTCGCCAGCGACTGGTAGGTCATGCCATAGACCTGCAACATATGCACGTTGATGATCTCCGAGGTGTTGCCTTTCGGCTGGGTGACCAGGGCCTTGCCCTTCAGGTCGGCAATACTGTTGATGTTCGCATCGACGGGCACCACCACCTGGTAATACTGCGGGTAGAGGTTGGCCACCTGGCAGACCTTGGTCACCGGCTTCGGGTAAGGCGGCCGGCCGGCCAGCCCGTCCACCGTCGTGATGGTATTGGCGAAGCCGATCTGCGCCTTGCCCTCGTCGATGCCGCGCACGTTGGCGATGCCGGCGCCGGGCTGCGCCTGCACCTGCAGGCCGGGGATCGCCTTCTCCCACATGCCTTTCAGCGCGCCGCCGAGCGGCACCCAAACGCCTCCCTGGGGGCCGGTCATCAGGGTCACCTGCTGCGCTGTTGCCGCCGGGGGAACGGACAGCATGGCCGCAAATGCGACCGCCATTAAGGTCGATTTCACTTTCATGATCCTCTCCTTTCACAAATGGTCAGTTAGGGCCGGTCTGAATCTGGGTATGGCGGACAGTAATACTACGATAATCACTTGTCAAGCGTGAATTGATGGAATCAGCCCGCTTCGGATCTCCTCTCCCGGATCGTAATGGCAAAATCAGGGCAGATATAGAGGCATCGCAGGCAACCCACGCATTGATCCGTATTCACGGCAACCGCCGGTTTGTAACCGCTGGGATTGAAATCCTCGGATTGCCTGAAGATATCGAAGCTGCAAACCTCCCGGCAGTAACCGCAGTCCTTGCAGATCAGATCGTTGATGACCACATCGAAGTCGCGGAGGTCACAGCACAGACAGCGCGATGCCTCCGCTGCCGCCGCTTTTCTCTGATAGGCCCGTTCCACGGAATCGAAGGTCGCTCGCCGCCTCTTCAGCGCAATCTTTCGGACCTCCGGTCGCTCCGTGCCTCGCGGCGCCGTCTCGGGAGGCTCCATCATCATCTCTTCCGACAATGCCTCCGGGATGACCCCCGCGCCTCCCAAAAACCGATCCATGGATACGCAGGCCAGTCTCCCCTGGGCGATGGCCTCGATGATGGTCGAGGGGCCCTTTACCGCATCCCCCCCGGCAAAGATTCCCATCTTCAACGTAGCCAGATTAGCCTGATCCGCGCAAACTGTCCCGTCTTTCCGTCCTTCCAGATTTACGGAAGCGGCATCCGCAGACTGCCCGATCGCCACGATCAGGGTGTCAAAGCCCAAGAGATACTCGCTGCCGGCGATCGGAATCGGCGTCGGTCTGCCGCTTGCATCGGCATCCCCCAGTCTCATCCGGATGCAGGTCGCACGATCTTCTCCAATCTTCACCGGCTTCGTCAGATACTCGACCCGTACGCCTTCCTCGACGGCCTCGATCACCTCCTCGCCGTTTGCCGGCATTTCGGAGAAGGTTCTGCGATAGATCTGGACCACCTCCGCACCAAGGCGGATCGCGGCCCGGCCTGCATCGACGGCCGTATTGCCGCCTCCCACCACGATCACCTTTCTGCCGATGGCCGGGCTCTTCCCTTCGTTGATCTGCTTCAGAAAGGAGAGGCCGTCGATGATATTCGGTGAATCCTCGCCCGGGATTCCCATTCGGGTCGGCTTCCAGGCGCCCGTCGCCACCAGAACCGCATCATACCCCTTCTCTTTCAAGGCTTCCGCCGAGAAGACCGGCGTGCCCGTGATCATCTCGACGCCGCTGTCCCGAATCAACCCGATCTCCCGATCCACGATATTCTCGGGGAGGCGATACTCGGGAATGCCGTAGCGCAGCATGCCGCCGGGCAGCTGGAGGGCCTCATATACCGTTACCCGATGACCCAGAACGTTCAGATAGTGGGCAGCCGTCAGGCCGCAGGGGCCGGAACCGATGACGGCGATCCTCTTTCCCGTGGGAGGCCGTTTGGCAATTTTCGCCGGTTTCCGCCCCCCCTTCTCCGCGGCAACCCTCTTGAGCATTCGGATGGCAATGGCTTCATCAAACTGGATCCTTGCGCATTTTGCCTCGCAGGGATGGACGCAGGCATAGCCGCAGACAAACGGAAACGGTATCCGCTCCCGGATCACGGCCAGCGCCTTTTCAAAATGGCCGTCTCGGATATGCCGGATATACCGGGGGACATCAATACCTGCCGGACAGGCTTCCCGGCAGGGGGCTGTTGACGGCTTGCCGCA
>CAKKRN010000096.1:0-5705 GCA_919902745.1 Syntrophaceae bacterium
CACACGGTCAATTCATCGTCCCGGATGGCGTAAATGATTCGGTAAGTTCCCTGACGGATTCGGTAGCGTTCCTGCCCCGTGAGTTTCTCACACCCGGGCGGGCGTGGGTCCACGGCAAGCGCCGCGATGCGCTTCATGATTTGTTGAAGAGATTTCTTGGGAATCTTTTCGATGTCCTGCCAGACAGATTTTCGAAAGAAAATCCTATATTCGGCCATCTTTCTTCAGCCTCTTCAGGATGTCCTCATAACCGATCAACGGCTCGTTGGCCCGCTCCTCAAACGCCGCAAGGTCCTCAGCATCCTCGGCGAGGGTTTCCCGGACGGCATTGTTGACCAATTCCGAAACAGATCGGGAAGTCTCCGCCGACTTCATCCGCAACGCCTGGTGCAAGGCAGAATCGAAATAGATCGTGGCTCGTTTCGTTCCAGCTTCCATGGTGTAACCTCCTAAGGTCTTTGCAGCACCATAGCACCATGACGCCATGACGTCAAGGGCTATTCAGATTTGGCTTCCGCCCTTGGCTCTTCTCCGCGCCAGACGGACGATCCACCATAGGACGAGGGCGAGGATGATCAGCACAACGGCCGCGGCCGCGAGGACGGCCCAGGTGATCCAGCCGGCCCCGCGGAACAGGTCCACGGGGTTCCAGGAGGGGACGGCGACGCTGCGTCCATCCGGGTTGCGGTATCCCTCCGGAAGATCGGGAACGCCGTTCCCGTTCCGGTCGGGAAAGGACTTCAGGTAGCGGGCCAGGGCGACCCATTCCTTCAGCTCCTGGATCCCCGCGGCGCCGGCGTCGGCATCGACCCGGACGGCCTTCCAGTCGGTGACGGGCCTCCCCTTGTCGTCTTTGGGAGAAAATTGGATCAGGCCGTGCGAGGCCCGGCGGACGAAGTTGAGCATCCCGGCCATGTAGGCATTTACGCAGACGCGGTAGAGCTTGTCGGGCTGGAGGGGTCGGAAGGCGCCGTCTTCATCCTGGACGGTGACGGAGACGACGCGATCAAAGGGAACCCGATGGGGATTGAATGTGAACCGAACGCCCGAAACCTGCAACTGGGCGCCGTGCTTGATCGGCGCAATCGAGGTCTGGACCTCGAGCATGCGCCGGAGCTCCTCTCCGGTCAAATAGAACGTGATGAGGGGATACCCGGCGTAATCATCCATTCCCAGACCCGGGGAGAGGACCTTGAAAACGTCCGCTACGGCGATCCCGCCCGTCAGGAAGGTGTCCCGGATGATGCCGTCGGCCGTGACGGCGATATGAACGTATCGATGGTTCTTCCCCTCGGCCTGACGGACGGCATACCGGAAGGCGTCGGTCACCAGGTCGCCCAGCCCCGTTTCCGCCAAGATCGCCTGGCGATAGGCCGGGGAAGGCATGTCGAAGGCGGTCTCGGCAATCACCTGGTCATGGCGATTCCCGGACCAACGCAGATACCGCTGTTCGACGATCCCCTTGAAAGTCTCGATCTTCTTTGCGATTCCGGGATCCTCCGAAACCTCGGCAGACACCTTTTCCAGACGATAGGAGGCAACCCGGGCGCCCGCTTCCCGGGAAATATCCAGATTCAGGACACCGAGATAGGCCCCGTAAGACCCCGCCGAAACGATGATCGTCCTGTCGATCCGGATCGGCTCGGGCAGGACGGTGTGGCTGTGGCCGCTGACGATGACGTCGATCCCGGGAACCTTCCCGGCCAGGATCTCATCCTCGGAGCGGGACTTCACCGCCTTGGTGCCGGCGTGGGAAAGGCAGACGACGAGATCGACCTTCTCTTTGTTTCGGAGAAGGTCCACGACGGCCTTGCCGCGTTCCACAATGTCGGCGAAGGTGACGGGCGCGGCAAAGGGGTTGTCATCCGCGGCGTCGCGCCCCATGATTCCGAACAATCCGATCCGGATGCCGTTTCTCTCCAGCACGGCGTATGGCGTCACCGGGTACTCCATAAAGGCGGCCTTGAGCGGGGCGTCCCGCGGATCATTCTGGGAAAACACCACGTTGGACGCAACGAGGAGCGGCAGCCGGCCGCCCCGGGAGCGGGCGGTCCGGAGCATGGCGGCAAGCCCCGCGGGAAGGAACTCGTAGTCATGGTTCCCCAGCGTTGCCGCATCGTAGCCCATCTCCCCCATCAGACGCAGTTCGAAGGCCTCTTCGCGGAACTCCGTATGGAAGAGGGTTCCCATCGCGATATCCCCCGCATCGACCAGCAGGCTCCGCCCGGGGGCCTTCTCCCGCTCCTGCCCGATCAGCCGCGCCAGCCGCGCGTATCCTCCCTGCGTGGCATGGCCGCCCCCCGTCTTGGGAACCCGGTCGGGAAGAAAGTGGGAATGGAGATCATGGGTGAACAGGATGGTCAGTTTCGCGTCCGCATCCGCCCGGACGGCCGCGTCCCCCGAAAAGATCGGCTGGAAACAGAACAGAACGGCCAGGCCGATTAAAACACCGTATCGTTTCATCGCACTCCCTCCCGGAACAAAATCAAAATGATCACCCGTTTCATACGGGTCCACCGGAACAGCGGCTGGATTTTACACACAAGACCGGATAAATGCAAACATTGGATCGCGACGGCCGCACCAAACAATGGCGCCAATTTCCGTAATGGGCATCAGGTATCTGACTGGCATGGATTCTATGGCTGGTTCAATCTACAAGATTGACTCTGTTACATCCTAAGCGATATTTATCCTTTACTTTGCTACATACGGATGATAATCTCTTCCCGTCCCGATTAATAAACAGCGGAAAGGATGCCATGTTTTCACGATCCATCATCGATAACTTGCGAGCATGGAAATCACTGCCGGATCGAAAACCGCTGATCCTGCGAGGGGCCAGGCAAGTGGGAAAGACCACGGCGGTTGAACTGTTTGCGAAAGAATTCGACTTATATCTGTATCTTAACCTTGAAATTGATGAAGATCTAAAGCTATTCCAGCGAAATCTCTCCATCCATGATCTTTATCAATCCATCTTACTGCACAAAGATCAATCTGCCGTTACGGGAACTACTCTCTTATTCATTGACGAAATCCAGAATTCACCCGAAGCGGTCAAGATGTTGCGGTTTTTTTACGAATTCCTGCCCGCAGTACACGTCATCGCCGCCGGTTCCCTCCTGGAAGTCATGGTCAAACAGCAGCAAATCAGTTTCCCGGTGGGGCGTGTACAATTTTCATTTATGTACCCCCTGACTTTCCGAGAGTTCTTGACGGCCCTCGGTTTGAATTCAGCTTTGGAGAATTTTGACGCCCTTCCCCTGCCGGATTTTGCCCATCCTAAATTAATGACCCTTTTTCACCGTTACACGCTGATTGGCGGGATGCCGGAAATTGTATCCAAATACGCACAACATCAGGATATTGCCGGCTTAAAGCCTCTTTATCAGGCCCTTCTGACTTCTTTTGGAGATGACGTTACAAAATACGCCCGTCATAATACCTTAAGACATATTATCCGACATTGTCTCGATACGGCCCCACATGAGGCGGGCAGCCGGATCGCCTTTGCCGGATTCGGCAAATCCAACTATCGTTCACGGGAGGTGAGCGAGGCATTGAAGACGCTCGAGCAGGCCATGATCCTCTACCTGCTCTATCCGACAACGACAACGGAAATTCCTATTATGCCTGATTTGAGAAAATCGCCCCGCCTCCAGTTTCTTGATACAGGATTACTTAACTTTGTCGCGGGGCTCCAGGGTCATTTTTTCCAGCAGGAAGATTTGCACGCATTTTATCGCGGGAAAATCGCCGAGCATATCGTCGGCCAGGAGCTGCTGGCGGCGACGACGGATATCCATAAGAAACCGGTTTTCTGGGTCAGGGAGAAAAAACAGTCGTCGGCAGAGGTGGATTACCTTGTTCAACATAACCAGCTTGCCATTCCTGTCGAAGTCAAATCAGGCAAGGCAGGAACCCTTCGTTCCCTCCACCAGTTTATCGATCAGAGCCCCCATCCCTATGCGGTGCGCCTCTATTCCGGGAAGCTGGAACTGATGGAAACTCAAACAATAGAAGGCCGCCGTTATTGGCTCCTTAATCTGCCTTATTTTCTGGCCGGCAGATTAAATGACTATATCGACTGGATGGTTGAACAACTGGCGGATAAGCGGAAGGAGCGGTTGACCCCTTTGTGATTGACAGGCGGCGATCCCTCCCCTATACTACCGCCCTCTTCGGCAGGTCTGTGAACATCCTGCGGAAGAAATTGCGTTCAAACAGGGGTATAAAAAAACCTATGGCGGATCTTTTGATCAATTTCATCGATCTCTTCCTGCACCTCGACCGGCATCTCGGAGATATTCTTCAATATTTCGGCGTCTGGACCTATGTTATCATCTTCCTGATCATCTTCTGCGAAACGGGGCTCGTGGTCACGCCGATCCTCCCGGGCGATTCGCTCCTCTTCGGCCTCGGCGCCTTCGCCGCCAACCCATACCTCAAGGGACCGCTGGAGGTGGAGTGGCTGTTCATCACGCTTTCCGTCGCGGCCATCGCCGGGGATACGGTGAATTACTCCGCCGGCCACTACATCGGGCCGAAGATCTTCCAGAAGGAGGATAGCCGTTTTTTCAAGAAGGCGTATCTGGAGAGAACCCACCGGTTCTACGAGAAGCACGGCGGCAAGACCATCGTCATCGCCCGCTTCATGCCGATCATCCGGACCTTCGCCCCCTTCGTCGCCGGGATCGGCCGGATGACCTACACGCGGTTCATCTCCTACAACGTCATCGGCGGCATCTCCTGGATCGCCCTGTTCATCTTCGGGGGCTATTATTTCGGAAATCTTCCGATGATCAAGAACAACTTCACGCTGGTCATCATCGCGATCGTCATCCTTTCGGTCATGCCCGGCGTGGTTGAATATTTGCGTCAGCGGAGAGAAACAACATGAGGGCGGTATTAAGGAAACGGACAAACGGAGCGGGACGCGGCACAGATGCGTCAGCGGTTTTTTCAAGCGGAAACTGGAAACCGATTCAAATGGTCCTGGGCTTGCTTCTCATTTTTGGCCTGCTGCTCGGACCGGCGGCGGCCATTGCTTCCATGGACACCAGCATCTTCAAGATCGGCAGTGATGTGACGATCGAGAAGGGACAGAAGATCCGCAATGTGGTCGCGATCGGCGGCCAGATCACGGTGAGCGGCGCTGTGGAGAAAAGCGTCGTGGCCATCGGCGGATCGGTGGTCCTGACGAAGACGGCGGTCGTGAAAGGGAATGTCGTCTCCCTGGGCGGGGTCATCGTCATCGCAAGGGATGCGGTGGTCGGCGGCGACCTGACGGAGATCAACTCCTCCAATCTCTACGAAACCCTGACGACCGCGCTGAGCAGCGAGTGGGAGGGCTGGTCCTGGATTTTCGCCGTCATCTCGCTCTCGATCTTTCTTGTCATCCTGGTCCTGGCGCTGCTGATCGCCGCCCTGCTGCCAAAGCCGGTCCGGATCGTCTCGGAGGCGATCCATGAAAACACCTTCAAGGTGATCCTCTGCGGCATCCTGGGCCTCGTCCTGATCGCCCCGCTGGCGCTCCTGCTGACGATCTCGGTCGTCGGCATCGCGCTGATCCCGCTGGAGGTGATCGTCGTCGTCTGTTCGGTGCTGCTCGGTTTCATCGCCGTCGGCCGGATCATCGGCGGAAAGGTTCTTCGCCTGTTCAAGCGGCCCAACCCGGGGATCGTCCGGGAAACCTTCTGGGG
>CAKKRN010000096.1:5805-11211 GCA_919902745.1 Syntrophaceae bacterium
CTGTCTCTGTCTCTGTCCCTGTCCCTGTCCCTCCCCCTTCCGATAGCCTTGGGGAGAATGGGGCCGGGCGGCCCTCCGCATAAATGAAACAGGGCCTCCCCAAGCGGCGGGAAGGCCCTTTTCTGCCCGTTTTTCTTTCAAGCCGTTACGCCATCTTCTTCATGGCGTCGACGAGCTCCTGCACCGCCGCCGCCGACTTCTTCAGCGCGGCGTCTTCTTCGGCGGTCAGTTTGATCTGGATGATCTCCTCGATCCCGCCCTTGCCCAGCTTCACGGGCACGCCGATGAACAGGCCGTTGATCCCGTACTCGCCTTCCAGATAGGCGGCGCAGGCCAGGATCTTCTTGCGGTCCTTCATGATCGACTCGGCCATCTCCACGGCCGCGGAGGCCGGCGCGTAGAAGGCGCTCCCCGTCTTCAGCAGGCCGACGATCTCCGCCCCGCCGTTCCGGGTCCGGGTCACGATCGCATCCAGGCGCTCCTTCGGGATCAGCTCCGTGATCGGAATGCCGGCCACGGTCGAGTAACGGGGCAGCGGCACCATCGTATCCCCGTGTCCGCCGAGGACGAAGGCGTGGATGTTATCGACGGAGACGTTGAGTTCCATGGAGATGAAGGAACGAAAACGGGCCGAATCGAGCACGCCGGCCATGCCGATCACGCGGTTCTTCGGGAAGCCGCTGACGTCATGGGCGACATGGCACATCGCATCGAGGGGGTTGCTGACGATGATCAGGGTGGCGTTGGGGGAGTACTTCGCCACCTGCTCGGTCACGCTGGTCATGATCTTTTTATTGGTGGCCAGAAGGTCATCCCGGCTCATCCCCGGCTTCCGCGGGATGCCGGCGGTGATGATGACGATATCGGAATCCTTGGTGTCTTCATAGCTGTTGGTGCCGATGAGATGGGCGTCGTGCTTCTCGACGGGCGCCGCCTCCGTCAGATCGAGGGCCTTGCCTTGCGGCACGCCTTCGATGATGTCCACGAGCACCACATCGCATAACGCCTTTTCGCAGAGACGCTGCGCCGCGGTCGCGCCCACATTCCCTGCGCCGACGACGGTTACCTTCTTATCCATAATCTTCCTCCTCTTCTCTCTTTTTTCAATCCGGCTTCGCCCGTCCCCGATGAATCGGGCCGGACGGAGTCATCCGTTCCGATGAATAGAAACTGACAACCCCTGGGAGGTCATGGGAAACGATCCGGGGGTTCACGCGAAAACGACACGGGAAGCTTTTGATTGCAAATTAACTGCACGTATTGTATAAGCTTCCGACTTCAGTGACGCTAACACAAGCATCCCGGTATAGCAAGGGGAATTTCTTCGATAAAATGGACGGCGCAGCCGAATCGGGCGCTATCGATGGTCGGCCGCAGACGATCCAGGGAAGGAGATGCATGGGTAAACTATTCGGTACCGACGGCATTCGGGGGGTGGCGAACGAGCACCCCATGACGTCGGAAATGGCCATGAACATCGGCCGCGCCACCGCGCATCTTTTCAAGAAAAAAGGACATGTTCCCAAGATCATCATCGGCAAAGACACCCGGATCTCCGGATACATGCTGGAGAATGCGCTTGTCTCCGGGATCTGTTCGATGGGGGTCCATGCGATCATGGTAGGGGTCCTTCCGACGCCGGGGATCGCCTTCCTGACCGGCAGCATGAGGGCCGATGCCGGCATCGTCATCTCCGCCTCCCACAACCCCTTCCAGGACAACGGGATCAAGATCTTCGGAAGCGAGGGGTTTAAGCTCCCCGATGAGACGGAGACGGCCATCGAGGAGATCGTCTTTGCAAACAACCTGCACACCCTCCATCCGTCTCCTTCCGAACTGGGCAAGGCCTACCGCATGGAGGACGCCCGGGGGCGTTACATCGTCTTTCTGAAGCACGCCTTCCCCAAGGAATGCTCCCTGGAGGGAACGCGGATCGTTCTGGACTGTTCCAACGGCGCGACCTATCGGGTTGCTCCGGAGACCTTCATGGAACTGGGCGCCGAGGTGACCACCCTCTTCGACGAACCGAACGGCAAGAACATCAACCTCCAATGCGGCTCCCAGCATCCGGAAGCGCTGGCAACGGAGGTTCGGAAGGCGAAGGCGGACGTTGGATTTGCCTTCGACGGAGACGGCGATCGCATGATTGCCGTGGACGAGACGGGTGCGGTCATGTCCGGCGACCGGATCCTCGCGATCTGTGCCGCCTCGATGAAAAAGCAGGGACTGCTCACGAACAACCTGGTCGTCCGAACGGTCATGAGCAACATCGGTCTCGGCCTCGCCCTTGAATCCCTGGGAATCGACTCCGTCATGGCCGGGGTCGGCGACCGCTGCGTCATCGAGGAGATGCAGACCCGGGGGGCCTCCCTCGGCGGCGAGGATTCAGGCCATCTGATCTTCCTCCGGCACCATACGACCGGGGACGGAATCATCACCGCCCTCCAGTTGGCGGCGGCAATGAAGAACGAAGGGAAACCCTTGTCCGAACTCGCAAAGGTCATGAAGGTCTTTCCGCAGATGCTGATCAACATCAACGTCAAGTCGCGCCCGGAGATCGAAACGGCGCCGGAAATCATGACGGCCATCCGGGACGTGGAGAGGCGACTGGGGGGGCAGGGCCGGGTGCTGGTCCGGTATTCGGGAACGCAGAACATGTGCCGGGTGATGGTCGAAGGCCCGACGCCGGAAGAGACGGAACGCTGCTGCCGGGAAATCGCCGAGGTCGTGGACAAGACCCTGAACGCCTGATCCGACCGCCGAAATTCAGAAATCACGTGCAAAAGCCCATGCCCCGCCTGCCCGTGAATACGCCGCGGATGACGCCCGTCAAACCGCCTTCCCCGACCATGCCGCCTACGGCGCGATCCCGACTACCTCTGGGATGCCTACGTACAAACAAAACGCCGAGAGAAATGTGTGATTGGACGATGCGGGCGTTGAAATCTCATCAACCGCCGTCATCGCCTCCTGTCACAACACAAGATGTTATGACAAAATCTCCTTGACATGCAAGACCGCTTTCCGTATCCTCAACCCACGCAAAAGCAACTTTTTATCAATCCCTCCACCAGAATACGCTTTCATATTTTTCCGGATCAACGAGCTCGCCCATCTTCGGCGTGATGATCCGCGACTTCTTCTGCTCCGCGGCCTTTATCAGGCGCTCGATCGGCTCATGCCAGCTGTGAAGGCCGAGGTCGAAGGTCCCCCAGTGGATCGGGACGAGCGTCTTTCCTCCGAGCATTTTAGCGGCTTCGATGGCCTGCTCGGGAGTCAAATGGATATCGGGCCAGTTCTCGTTATATGCCGCGATCTTGATGAAGGCGAGATCAAAGGGTCCGTATTTTTCGCCGATCTCGCGAAACTGTGCGGTCATCCCCGTGTCGCCGCTGTGAAAGACTCTCCCGTTTCCGGCAAGGACCACCCAGGAGCACCACAGCGTTTTGTTTCGGTCGAAAAGTCCGCGTCCTGAAAAATGGCGCGCCGGCACGGCGACTACGGTCATGCCAGAGACGTCGTGCTCGTCCCACCAGGCATACTCGACGATCTTCGTATCGGGGATACCCCAGTCTTTCAGGACGGCGCCCACGCCGAGCGGAACATGGAATGACGCGGATTTGCCTGCAAGCTCGATGACCGTTGCCTTGTCCAGGTGATCATAGTGATCGTGGGATATGAGCACCGCGTCGAGGGCCGGAAGGTCCTGCGCCTGAAGCGGGGCAGGCTGGAAGCGTTTGGGCCCCATCCAGGAAAAGAAAGAGGCCCGTTCCGAGAACACAGGATCAATGAGGACGCGCTTTCCTCCCAGCTCCAGGAGCACGCTCGAGTGGCCGAGCCAGACGAACCGGGCTGCGGCAGAAGCCGTCCCCTGCAAAGAGTCCCTCGCCGATACAACAGGCAGCGGCTGTTTCGGCGTGCGCTCGTTGCCGCCCCGGAATAGATATCGGTAGATCGTGTCCCAGTACGTTCCCGGCTTCATCATTGTTGTGGGTTCGGAATTCACGAACACGCCGTTGGTGTGGTTTTTTGCTTTCTTCATGGTGTCCTCTGATATGGTCGGATTCGAGAAATACCAGCCGCCGCCCAGTCCGAAAGCCGCGAGAAGGGCGAACGAAACAACGATTATCAGTGTCACGGGTCTGCACATGGTGAAATGTATCGACTAATGAAATGCCTGCGAAGAAAAACGACCTTCGCTACGGCCGCATCAGCATTTTGCTCAGTTTTAGATTTGCGCTCCGGGGAGAAAAACGGAGCGAACCAATCATCAGCTTGTTGAACCAGCCCGGAACCACACGCGGTTTACATTTCATTAAGGCGCGGTAGCCGGTCTTCGCAACGTCGCCGGCGGTCATCTGATTCAGACGCACCAACAGCGAATTTTCGGTTTTGGCCCTCCTGGCAAACTGAGTGGCCGTCACGCCCGGGCACAAGGCTGTGACCGTAACGCCCGTTCCTTCCAGTTCAGCGGACAGGGCCTCGGAAAAGCTCAGCACAAAAGCCTTGGTCGCCCCGTAGACCGACATATAGGGCACCGGCGCGAACGAGCCGGTGGAGCCGATATTTAAAATCCTGCCGCTCTTGCGCCGGATCATTTCCGGAAGGAAGAGACGGGTCAATTCGACCAGCGTCATCACGTTGACTTGCAGCATCTGGCGCTGCACCTCCCATTCCGCTTCGGCAAGAGGCCCTAAATCTCCGAAGCCCGCGTTGTTCACCAGAACATCGATGCCGAGATTGTGTCTTTGCATCTCTCCGTAGATTTCACCGGCTGCGGAGGGATGGGACAGATCTTTGGGCAGCACCAGCGTTTTGGTATGAGACTGGTTCTCCAATTCCCGGGCGACCTTTGACAGACGCTCCGCATCCCTGGCGATCAAAACTACGTTAAAGCCATGGTGCGCAAATTGACGGCTCAATTCATACCCGATGCCGCCGGACGCTCCTGTGACAAGGGCCCATTGGCCCGCAACCGCCTTATGCTGTTCCATTTCTGTCCTCCTGACGAGATGGTTCGTTACTTTTTTCGCCCTCTGTTCTGCGCTTTCCATCCATCAAGGATGGCGCCGAGCGCGTCGGGGTAAGATGCGCCGAAGTCGATCTGCATCATCCGCAATGCGGGTTCTTTCTGAAAGACTTTTTTAATCACCGGCGCGGGCGTTGCCAGATGCGAGAATCCGATGACCAGCGCATACATCCAGAGCAGGAATGTCACTCCCTGTCCCGGATGCAAGAAGGGAAGACACCCCTCAAGCAAAGCCCCCGTGTGAGGCAATCTCCGGCCGAGCATCTGCTTGAATTCCCTGGCCTGAGGATACCTGATATTCTGTTCCAGCACCGTATGCACGATGGGGATCAGGTTGATCAAATGCGCATCGGGCTCCAGCATTTCGCTGAGCGCGC
>CAKKRN010000097.1:0-2956 GCA_919902745.1 Syntrophaceae bacterium
CTTTACAGCCGGGAGGCCGTATCGCTGCTCCGCGCGGAGGGACGCGCGGGCATCCTCAAGCTCGGGACGACGTGGCCGCTGCCGCCGGCGCTGCTGAAACGGCATCTGCTCACGACTCAGAAGGTCCTGATTGTCGAGGAGGTACTCCCGTTTCTCGAAGACCAGGTGAAGATCCTCGCCGCGGAACAGGCGCGGGAGATCGGCATCAAGACCTTTTACGGGAAGAACGACGGGGCGCTCCCGATGGTCGGGGAGCTGAATCCGGACCTTGTGGCCGCTGCCGTGGGAAAGATCCTGGGGATCGATCCGCCCGCGATTCCCGCGGAATACGGGGAAAAACTCCGGAGACTCACCGAATTTCTGCCGAAGCGCGATCAGACCTTCTGCCCCGGCTGTCCGCACCGCGCCTCCTACTGGGGCATCCGTGAGGCGCTTCAGCGGGATCACCGCGGCGGTTTCGTCTGCGGGGACATCGGCTGCTATGCGATGGCCGTCCTTTTCCAGGCGGCCGGTTTCCATACCACAAAAACGCTCCACGCGATGGGGTCGGGGGCCGGAATCGCCTCCGGGTTCGGGAAACTGGGACCCTTCGGCATGACGCAACCGGTCCTTGCCGTCTGCGGGGATTCAACCTTCTACCACGCGGCGATCCCCGCCCTGATCAACGCGGTCCACCAGCGTGCGGACATGACCTTCATTGTGCTGGACAACAGCGGAACGGCGATGACGGGATTCCAGTCGCACCCGGGGCTTGACGTCAACGCGATGGGGGAGGCCGCGCCGATGGTCGATATCGCCGCCCTCTGCGGGGCGATGGGCGTTCCGGTGACGATTGGGGACCCCTTCGACTTGATTGAGACGAGGGAGACGCTGAACCGCCTTCTGGAAGAACCTGGTGTGAAGGTCCTCATCCTGAAGCAGTCCTGCGCCCTCTCCCCGGAGAAAAAGGGGAAAAAGCGGTTCCTGGTGCGGGTGGACGATACGCTCTGCCGGGGAGAGGCCTGCGGCTGCAATCGCCTCTGCACGAGGATTTTCCGCTGTCCCGGGCTCCTCTGGAACCGGGAGAGAAAAAGGGCCGAGATCGACGAGGTGATCTGCGCCGGCTGCGGGTTCTGCGCCGGGATCTGCCCGGCCGGGGCTATCCGAAGCGAGGAGGCGGCAAAGCCATGAGGGAGACCTTGGCGAAAGATCCGTACAATATCGTGATCACCGGCGTGGGGGGGCAGGGGAACGTCATGGCCTCCCGGGTGCTGTCGAACATGCTGGTCCGGAAGGGGTTCAAGGTGACGATCGGGGAGACCTTCGGAATGTCCCAGCGGGGCGGCTCGGTCATGAGCCATATCCGGGTCTCGTCGGCCTCCGTCTGGAGCCCGCAGATCCCGAAGGGCGGGGCCGATCTGATCGTCGCGATCGAGCCGATCGAGGCGATCCGCGTCCTCGCCGGTTACGGGAATAGGTCCGTAAAAGTGCTTGTGAACCTTCGCCCCATCTATCCCGTCGGCGTGATCACCGGCGAGGAGGAATACCCGTCCGCGGAGACGATCCGCGCGACGGTCACGGCGCTGGCGGCGGAGGCGCGTTTTCTCGCTGCGACTGAGGAGGCAATCCGTATCGGCAATCCCATCCTCGGGAACATCGTCATGATCGGCGCCGTCGCGGGTCTGGGCGTTCTCCCGATCGATCGGGAGCTTTTTGAGAGGGTGATCCGGGACGGGATGCCGGCCGCGCGGGTGGAGGACAACCTCCGCGCCTTTGCGATCGGCGAGGCCTCCGTCGCCTGACCTGCGGCGATTCCCGCGGGGTGCTTTCCGCAAAGCGGAATGACGGCCTGTAAATGTTAGCAAATTCTCTTAGAAAGGGGTGAAGCGATGAAGAACACGTTCAAGGCCGTTCCTGTGACGGAGGGTGTCTGGTGGGTCGGCGCCATCGACTGGAATATCCGGGATTTTCACGGT
This sequence comes from Syntrophaceae bacterium, assembly GCA_919902745.1. Taxonomy (GTDB): domain Bacteria; phylum Desulfobacterota; class Syntrophia; order Syntrophales; family UBA5619; genus UBA5619. The sequence goes on from CAKKRN010000097.1 coordinate 1,956, forward strand.
TATCAAACGCAGCGCGGGAGCACGTATAACGCCTACCTGGTCGTTGCGGACAAGATCACGCTGATCGATACGGTCAAGGCGCCTTTCCGGGAGGAGATGATGGCCCGAATCGCCTCCGTGATCGATCCGGGGAAGATCGATTACATCGTCTCCAACCACTCGGAGATGGACCACTCCGGGGCACTCCCGGAGGTGATCGCGGCGGTGAACCCCAAGAAGGTGTTCGCCTCGGCCGTCGGCGCGAAGACGCTGAAAGAGCTTTTCCCGATTGACCGGGAGATCACGGCCGTGAAGGACGGGGAGACGCTCAGCCTCGGGAGCCGCACCCTCACGTTTCTGGAGACCCGAATGCTCCACTGGCCGGACAGCATGTTTGCCTACCTCAACGAAGAGGAGCTTCTCTTCTCCCAGGACGCCTTCGGGATGCACTACGCCTCTCTGGAGCGGTTCGCCGACGAGTGCGATCCGGCAGTACTGACCTACGAAACGGCGACCTACTACGCGAACATCCTCCTCCCCTACTCGCCGCTGGTACTGAAGCTCATCGAGAAGGTGACGGCGGCGGGACTCTCGTTCCGGATCATCGCCCCGGATCACGGGCCGATCTGGCGGAAGGAGACCGGGGGGATCATCGGGAGTTATGCGAAATGGGCCGCGCAGAAGCCGGAGGCAAAGGCGGTTGTCGTCTATGCGACGATGTGGCGCAGCACGGAAAAGATGGCGCGCGCGATCAGCGAGGGGCTCGCGGCGGGGGGTCTTCACGTGAAGCTCATGGAGATGGGTCCGGTGCACCGCAGCGACGTGGCGTATGAACTGCTTGGCGCCTCGGTTCTCGCGGTCGGTTCGCCGACGCTCAACAACCACCTGCTCCCGAACATCGCGGACATCCTGACCTATCTGAAGGGGTTGAAGCCGAAGAACCTCCTCGGCGCCGCTTTCGGCTCCTACGGCTGGAGCGGGGAGGCGGTGAAGGAGATTGAGGAGGTTCTCGCGGAGATGAA
>CAKKRN010000097.1:3056-6668 GCA_919902745.1 Syntrophaceae bacterium
TTGGGGAGGAGGAAGATCATGGGAAGATACGTATGTAGCATATGCGGTTATGTTTATGACCCGGAGGCGGGTGATCCCGATGCGGGGGTAGCGGCGGGGATTCCTTTTGAAAAGCTTCCCGAAGACTGGGTCTGCCCGATCTGCGGCGCCGCCAAGGATGAGTTCGCGCCGGAATAAAGGGAGCAACGGCTTAATCGTGAGGGAAGAGCTTTGGAAATCATGATCCCTCCGCGCGCTGGACATTTTTCGACCCTGCGCCTCCTCGCTTCGCTGCGGGGGCAGGGTACCCCGAAAAATCTCCAATGCGCGCTTCCGGGATCAAGATTTCCAAGTAAGGTCTCGGAGAGTCTTTTCGCTTCGCGGGCGTTTAAGGGGGATGCGTCATGGGGGGAACGAGGGATGCGTTGCAGCAGGCCTATACGGGTGAAGCCAAGGCTGCCCTGCGCCTGAAGGTGTATGCGGAAAAGGCGGAGGAGGAGGGATATCCGCAGATGGCGAAGCTCTTCCGGGTGATTGCATGGTCCGAAGAGATCCACGGGGCGAGGGCGCTACGGGTTTTGAAGGAGATCAAAACGACGGAGGAGAACCTCGCGGAGAGCTTCCGGGCGGAGCAGGGGGTGGCGGAGGTTGCCTACGGCCGGTTCGTCAAGGAGGCCGAAGCGGAGGGAAACCGGCCCGCGGTTCTCCATTTCAGCCAGAGCCGGGATGTCGAAGAGACCCATGCGAAGCTCTACAAGGAGGCGATGAACCACCTCCTCGAGGAGCGGGAGACGACCTACCATGTTTGTCTGGTCTGCGGATACGTCGCGGACGGCGTCCGGCCGGAGGTCTGCCCGGTCTGCGGCGCACCAAAAGAGAAGTTCAAGACCATGGGCTGACAAGATGATAAGTGCTGAGTACTGAGTACTAAGTGCTGAGTAAAACATAGTGCTGAGGACTTATCACTTTTTTACACTTAGCACTCAGTCCTCAGCACTTGCTTTTACAGGGAGCGATCGATGGGAGTGAACGACCTGACGCCGGCCATGCGCCAGTATTTGGAGGTGAAGGAACGCTACCCTGACTGTATCATCTTCTTCCGGATGGGCGACTTCTATGAGATGTTCTTCGAGGACGCCGTGACCGCATCGCGTGTTCTCGAGATCACGCTGACATCGCGGAACAAGAACCGGGAGGACGCCATTCCTCTTTGCGGTTTTCCCCACCATGCGGCATCATCCTACATCGCAAAACTGATCGAAAAAGGGTTCAAGGTGGCCGTCTGCGAACAGATGGAGGATCCGAAAGCCGCCAAGGGGGTGGTGAAACGGGAGGTGACCCGCGTGGTTACCCCCGGACTTGTCCTCGACACGGAGAACCTCGATGCCAAGGAGAACAATTATCTCGCGGCGCTGACGGTCCGGGGCGGCCGCTTCGCCCTGGCCTTTGTCGACATCTCCACCGGGGAATTTCGCGTCGCCGAGGCGGAGGAACGGGAGTTTTTCCGCGCGGAGACGGCGGGACTGCCGATCCGCGAAATCCTCGTCGCGGAGGATCTGCGGGATGACGACCTGATCCGGTCCGTCGTCGGAGAGGGGGAGCGCTGTCGGATCAACCGCCTGGCGCCGGACCGTTTCGACCCGGCGACGGCCGTCGCCCTTCTGCGCGACCATTTCTCGGAGGAAAAGCTGTCCGGAATCGCCCTCGAATCCCATCCGGCCGCGGCGGCAGCGGCCGGCGCCGTCCTTGCCTACATGACGGAGACGCAGAAGGACCGTCTCGGCCACATCAACGAGCTCACCCGGTATGAAAGCGGCGCCCATCTGCTCCTGGACGAGGTTGCCAAACGGAACCTCGAACTCTTCAGCACGATCGCCGAAGGGAAGAAGAGCGGGTCTCTCTTCCACGTCCTCGACGAGACGGTCACCTCCCTCGGGGGGCGGAGGCTCCGCTGGTGGCTGAACCACCCGCTCTGCGATCCGATCCGGATCCGAGAAAGACTGGCCGCAGTTTCCGAGATCCGGGAGGGGAACCTTCTGCGGGAGTCGCTCCGGGAGATTCTGAAAGATGTCTACGATCTGGAACGCCTCGGAAGCCGGATCGCCGTCGGGCTCGCCAACGGCAGGGACCTCGCCGCCCTCCGGACGTCGCTGCTGGTTTTGCCGCGGCTCCGCGACGCGATCGCCGGGTGCGAAGCCCCTCTTCTGCGGGCGATCCGCGACGGCATCGACGAGATGCCGGAACTCCGGGTACTGATCGAAGGCGCGATCGTGGATGAACCGCCGCTCACGATCCGCGAGGGGGGGATCATCCGGGAGGGGTATGATCCGGAGCTGGACCAACTGATTGCGATCATGCGGGACGGCAAAAAGTGGATTGCCGCCCTGGAGGAGAAAGAGAGGCAGCGGACCGGCATTCACTCCCTGAAGGTCGGGTTTAACAGCGTCTTCGGGTACTACATCGAGGTCACGAAGGCGAACGCCCGGCTGATCCCCGCCGAATACATCCGGAAGCAAACCCTGGTCAACGCGGAGCGGTACATCAACGAAGAGCTGAAAGGGTACGAGGAGACGGTTCTCCATGCGGAGGAGCGGCGGCAGGCCAGGGAGTACGATCTTTTCGTTGAAATCCGGGGCCGGATTGCGGGCGAGATCCGCCGGATCCAGCGGACGGCGGCGCGGATCGCCGATCTCGACGCCGTCGCGTCGCTTGCCGAAGTGGCGGAGCGCTATAACTACTGTTGCCCCGTGGTGGACATCGAGGATGCCATCGAGATCACGGACGGCCGTCATCCGGTCGTGGAGCGCCAGGCCGGCGGGACCGGTTTCGTCCCCAACGATGTTCTGCTCGATCTGGTGAATAACCGCTTTCTGATCATCACCGGTCCCAACATGGCCGGGAAATCGACCTTCATCCGGCAGGTCGCGCTGATCGTTCTGATGGCCCAGATGGGGAGTTTCGTCCCCGCGGCTCGTGCGCGGATCGGCGTTGTCGACCGGATCTTCACCCGCATCGGCGCGACGGACAGCCTGGCGCGGGGGCAGAGCACCTTCATGGTGGAGATGAACGAGGTGGCGGACATCCTCCGGCATGCCACGAAGCGGAGCCTCATCATCCTGGACGAGGTCGGGCGGGGAACAAGCACCTTCGACGGCCTCAGCATCGCCTGGGCGACGGCGGAGTACATCCACGACGCCCCGTCGCTTGGCGCGCGGACGCTCTTCGCCACCCACTATCACGAGCTGACGGAACTCACCGCCACAAAGGAAGGGGTCCGGAATTTCAACATCGCCGTCCGGGAATGGGGGGAAAAAATCATCTTCCTCCGGAAGATCATGGAGGGGGGAACCAACCGGAGTTACGGCATCCAGGTGGCGCGGCTCGCCGGGGTGCCGGCCGAGGTGATCGCCCGGGCGAAGGAGATCCTCCGCAACCTGGAGAAGGGGGAGCTCGACGAGGCCGGGATGCCGAAGATCGCCCGGGGCCGGAAGACAGACCGGAAGAATGCGAATCAGCTCAGCCTTTTTACCGTGGAGCGGGATGCGGTGCTGGAGGAGATCCGGGGCATCGATCCGATGAACATGACGCCGCTCGATGCGCTGCAGCATCTCAGCGACTGGAAGCAGAGGCTGG
>CAKKRN010000098.1 GCA_919902745.1 Syntrophaceae bacterium
CTTGTGTCTTGAATTTTGATGCTAACATTCAAGACCCAAGACCTGACCCCATATGTAACCGAGAGAGCGGAGCTGTCCTCCCTTTTCTGGAGACCCATGAAGTGAAAATTCTCGTTACCGGCGGCGCCGGATACATCGGCAGCCACGTCGTCAAGGCGCTGGGCGTAGCGGGCCATGAGATCGTCGTCTTCGACAACCTCTCCACCGGCCACGAATGGGCGATCCTCTCCGGCCGCCTAAGCCGCGGCGACCTCGCCGACCGGGCGGTGATCCTGGACGCGCTCCGAGTCTTCCGGCCGGAGGCGGTCATGCACTTCGCCGCGTCGATCCAGGTGGAGGAGTCGGTCCGGGAACCGCTCGCCTACTACCGCAACAACGTCATCAACACGCTGAACCTGCTGGAGGCGATGCGCGAGGCGGGCGTCCGGCGGCTCATCTACTCGTCGACGGCTGCAGTGTACGGCATCCCGGAGAAGATCCCCGTCGACGAGGCGACGCCACTCACCCCGATCAACCCCTACGGCGCCTCGAAGGTGATGGTCGAGCACGTCCTTGCGGACCTCGCCGCCGCGACCGATTTCCGGTACGTCGCGCTGCGCTACTTCAACGTCGCCGGGGCGGACCCGGAAGGCCGGATCGGGCAGAGCTACCGCGAGGCGACCCACCTGATCACGCGGGCGCTCAAGACCGCGAAGGGCGAATACCCGAAGCTCTCCGTTTACGGGACGGACTACCCGACGCCGGACGGCACCTGCGTGCGCGACTACATCCACGTGAACGACCTCGCCGCCGCGCACCTGCTGGCCCTTGCGCGCCTGACCGAAACGGGCCGGACGGAGACGATGAACTGCGGCTACGGCCACGGCTACTCGGTGCGGGAGGTGGTCGACTGCGCGCGGAAGGTCACGGGCGTCGCGTTTCCGGTGGAGGAGACCGGCCGCCGCGCGGGCGATCCCCCGGCGCTCGTCGCCGACAGCCGCCGCATCCGGGATCTCACCGGCTGGCTGCCGCGCCACGACGACCTCGAATTCATCATCCGCACCGCCTGGGCATGGGAAAGAAAACAATGAAAAGGGGGGACAGCTCTCATATTGGCTATATACTTCATGCTATATAATTAAATATTGACAAACAATCGCTTTGGGTATTTAAGGTTACTCCCTTTGTGAAAATGCAGATAGTTATTGAGAGCTTTGAAAATCTACCCTCTTTGTCATTCCCGCCCCCGCTTTCGCGAGGGTAAACTCCAGCGGGAATCTATGAAGCCACGGAGATGACTGGATTCCTTCTTCCGCAGGAATGACGATTTACCAAGTTTCGGCAGAAATTCAAAGGTCTCTCCGCAAGGACGCGATTACGGGAAATTTATGTCAGCGAACCGATACAACCATCAGATTGAATTCGCTTCGGGTTGTTTTCCCCGCAGCTTGCTGCGAGTCGAACCAAGGAACCCTCAGATTAATACCCCGCTGCTTGCGGCGGGGATTAGGTTATTTTCCATTGCCGTCGGCGCGGCTGACCCCGCGCTGATGTAATCGAGGAAGCGGAGCTGTATGCAAAAAGGAGCCGAAATTGCCTGACGATGCGCAAAACCTGCCGGCGCGGCCGACGATTCCCGCGGGGTCTCCCAAGGGGGCGCCCGCGGGGGAGCCCCACTTGACAGCGCCCGGCGGCTGGAACCCGTATCCCCCCGGCATGCCCGAAGAGGATGAGATCAACCTCCTCGACCTCTTCATCGTGCTGCTCAAACACAAGGTGATGATCTTCTCCGTCGTTTTCCTGGCGGGCGTCGCCGCGCTGGTGATCAGCGTGCAGATGCCGAATGTTTACCGCTCGGAGGCGACTATCGCCCCCACCACCCAGGAGAAGAGCGGCGGCGGCCTGGCCGCACTCGGCGGTTTCGGCGCGATGATCGCCGCCGAAGTGGGGATCGGCGCAACCGGCTCCCTCGATCAATTTGACGTCGTCCTGAAGAGCCGGGATCTGACCAACACCATCATCCGGGAGCATAACCTCCTGCCCGTCATCTTCGAAAAGTCCTGGGACGCCAAAACCGGGGACTGGAAGGTCGGCGAACCCCCCTCATCCCTCCAAAAGGCATCCGCGGCCATACTGGGAATGTTACGCCCAACGCCCGACGAGAAGAAAAAGGAGGTCTCGAAAAATCCGACCCTCCAGGACGCATACCAGCCCATCCAGGGCATGCTCAGTCTGAAACCGGACAAGAAGCAGAACGTCATGCGGATCGGTTTCGAATCGAAGGACCCCGAAATGGCCCGGACGATCCTCAATTATTACATCGTCGGTTTGAGCGAGTTCCTCCGCCGGCAGACCCTCGAGGACGCCGCCGCCCAGCAGGTCCATCTCTCTCAGCAACTGTCGAAAATGACCGACCCGCTTCTGAAGAACCGCCTCTACGAGCTGATCGCCAAGCAGATCGAGAAGGAGACGCTGGCCAAGATCCAGCGGTACTACAGCTTCACCGTGGTCGATCCGGCCTTCGTCCCGGAAAAGAAATTCAAGCCCAAGCGCGCGCAGATCTGCATGATTTCGGTCGTGGTGGCCTTTTTTATCGCAATTTTTCTGGCCTTTTTCCTGGAATACTTGAAAAATCTCCGGACGCGCGAGGACCCGGAGCGCCT
>CAKKRN010000099.1 GCA_919902745.1 Syntrophaceae bacterium
GCGTGCTGACGGAGCGGGAATTCAGTGAGATCGTGGCGCAGGTCAAGGCCGGAGGATAATCTTAGGATGCTGAGTCAGGCCGTAAAAGACGAGCTCAAGAACATTGTGGGCGGGGGGCGGTATTTCGACAATCCGGAAGACCTTCTCCTCTATTCGTATGACGCCTTCATGGTTCCGGGGCTGCCGGAAGCGGCGCTGTTGCCGGTCAGCACGGAAGAGGTCTCCCGGATCATGAAGGTGGCCTCCCGGGAAAGGATTGCGGTCACGGCCCGCGGCGCGGGGACCAACCTCGCCGGGGGCTCCGTGCCCACCCGCGGAGGGATCGCGCTGGTCTTCACCAAGATGAACAGGATACTCGAAATCAGCAAGGAAAACCGGATCGCGGTCCTTCAGCCCGGCGTGATCAACATGGAGTTCCAGAAAGAGCTCACGAAACAGGGGTTGTACTACCCCCCGGACCCCGGCTCCATGGCGGTTTCAACGATCGGGGGGAATGTGGCCGAAAATGCGGGCGGGCCGCGGGCGGTCAAATACGGCGTCACCCGGGACTATCTCCTCGGCCTGGAGGTGGTCCTCGCCTCCGGGGAGATCCTGCGCACCGGCGGAAAGACGCTGAAGAATGTGACGGGATACAACCTGACGCAACTCTTCTGCGGCTCGGAAGGGACCCTCGGGTTGATCACCGAAATCACGGTGAAGCTGATTCCGCTCCCCGAGACCAAAAGGACGCTCCAGGCCGCCTATCAAAACCTGGGCGACGCCGGGAGGACCGTCTCCAAAGTTTTCGAAATCGGCATCCTGCCGGTGGCGCTGGAGATCATGGACAAGGTTTCCATCAACATAGTCGAGGACTACATGCATCTGGGGCTCCCGCGCGAAGCGGAGGCGCTGCTGCTGATTGAAGTCGACGGCCCGGAGGCGGCGGTGGCCGGGCAGTCCGAGCGGCTCACCCAGCTCTGCCGGGAGATGGGGGCCCATGAGGTCAATGTCGCCCGAACGCTTGCAGAGAACGACGAGATCTGGAAAGCGAGACGCTCCGTCTATGGCGCCGGGGCGCGGTTGAGACCCACGGCGATCGCCGAGGATTGCACCGTTCCGGTGGGGAATCTGGTGGCCATGTTCCAGGAGGTGTCCAGGATTGCCGAAAAGTATCAACTGCCCATTCCGATCGTCGCCCATGCCGGGGACGGGAATCTCCATCCGATGATCCTGACGGACAGCAGCGATGCGGAAGAGATGAAGCGGGTGGTCCAGGCGATGGACGAGATCTCGATCAAGGCGCTGGAACTGGGAGGCACGCTGACCGGGGAGCACGGCATCGGGATCGCCAAGCGGGAGATGATGCCGTTTGAGCTCGGAGAGGCGGCGATGGAGATCACGAGGAACATCAAGAAGGTCTTCGATCCGCTCCATATCGTGAACCCGGATAAAGTTGTTCGGATCGTCTAACTCCCATGCCCGGGGTGGGCACAGCAAAGGATGAAAATCACCCCCACCCCTCCCTCCCCCGTCGAGGGGAGGGATACAGGGAGGGGGCATTTTTATATAAAGCAGACCTGGAGCAATCGGATGGAGCGGCAGGCAATACAAGAAACGAAGCAGATGGTGGATCGCTGCAACAAATGCGGGCTCTGCACCACGTCATGTCCGGTTTACCAGCAGGTGCTGACCGAGGCCGCAAACCCGAGGGGCCGGATTCAGCTCGTCAAGTACTTCCTGGAGGGGAAAATTCCGCTGTCGAAACGGTTCAAGGAGATCATCCTGACCTGTCTGCTCTGCGAAACCTGCGTCGTGAATTGTCCGAGCGGGGTGCGGCATGACCAGGTCTTCAACGATCTGCGCGCGGAGCTGGTGAAGCAGTACGGCCTGGACTGGAAGAAGCGTTTAATTTTCAATTTATTGACAAACGAAAGGTTGCTTCGCTCGTCGATGGTCTTCGCCAGGATCTGGCGGAACCGGCTCATCGAGACCCTAACAAAGGGGATGCGGATCGGCAACATCCCGGCGGAAAAACTTCCGCGGGTCAACCCCAGGCCCTTCCGGGACCGGTTTGACGGGGTGATCCGTCCCGACGGGGAGCCGAAGGGGCGCGTTTTCGATTTTACCGGCTGTTTCACCAACTATTTCGCGGGGGAGGTGGGGCAGGCGGTCGTGAATGTCCTGAAGCAACTCCGCGTGGAGATCGAGATTCCCGCGGCCGAGGATTGCTGCGGGATCGCCGCGATCCTGTCGGGAGAAGGGGATCTCCCGCTGGGAAATGTCAGCAAAAATATCGCCGCCCTCTCCCGGGCCCGTGTGGATGCGGTGCTGGTGGACTGCGCCACCTGCGGCGCCGCCTTCCGGAAGGAGTATATCGCGCTGCTGAAGCGAAAAGGGATGGAGACCGCCCAGGCGGAGATCGTGAAGGGGAAGACCTTCGACGTGATGGAGTATGTCGCGGAGAGGCTGGGCGAGCTTCCGCTGCCGAAGGACTTCAAAGGCGAAAAGATCCGGGTGACCTACCATGATCCGTGCCACCTGGTTCGCGCGCAGGGGGTGAGCGGCGCTCCGCGAAAGATCCTGAAGGCGCTGCCCCAGGTCGAATATGTGGAGATGGAAGAGGCAAACACCTGCTGCGGCGGGGGCGGCTCCTTTCAATTCGATTACCCCGAGATCTCGAAGGGGGTCACCGAAAAGAAGATCGCGCGCATTCGCGAGACGGGCGCCCGCGTCGTGGCCACCGGATGTCCGGGCTGCCGGGTGACGATCGGCGGAAACATGGATGACAAGGACCGGATCGCGGTCCTCCATCCGATGCAACTGCTGGAGATGGCCCTCTCCGGCCGGGACTTTTCAGAATATGCGCTAATCCTCGGCGAGACCGACAAAGTGGGGACAGCGCCCCTTTACCCGAGATGTAGGGTGCGTTAGGCGGAAGCCGTAACGCACCAGAACGAGCGGTACGTCAAGACGCACCCTACACATGGATTCCGGGTCACAAGAAAAAGCTTGACAGCTCTCCGGGTTTGAATTAGATATCATCCGCTGCCGGGGTAAGGCGGTATCCGCGAGCGCATCATGATGTGCAGGTGAGCAGCGGGGGGAAAATGGCGAGGGGTTTTCTTTCATGACAGCGGTTGCAGTCGGCGCGAACATCGGCGGCATCACGATTCTGCCCATCCTTTTGGGACTCGCCCTTCTTTGCCTTTCACATAGGCGCCTCCTCCCGTCGTTTTTCGGAAATTCGTAGAACCAAAAGATCATAGACGAAACCAAAAGGCCATGGGCGGCAAAACCCATGGCCTTTTCTATTTTTACGCAAAGGAGCCCAGCATGGAATCGACAGACGGCAGGAAAGCGGAAGAGAGGGTATTCATCTTCGACACGACGCTGCGGGACGGCGAGCAGTCGCCGGGGGCGAGCATGAACCCGGACGAGAAACTGCGGATCGCCCGCCAGCTCGAGAAAATGGGCGTGGACATCATCGAGGCCGGCTTCCCGGTCGCCTCGGAGGGTGATTTCGCCTCGGTCCGGCAGATCGCCCGCGAGATCCGGGGCTGCCAGGTTGCGGCGCTCGCTAGGGCGAACGCCGCCGACATCGACCGCGCCTGGGAGGCGATCGCCGAAGCGGCTTCTCCGCGGATCCACACCTTCATCTCCTCTTCGGACATCCACCTGAAATACCAGCTCCGCAAATCGCGGGAGGAGGTCCTCAACGAGGCCGTCGCCGCGGTCGTCCATGCCCGCCGCTACACGGAGAATGTGGAGTTCTCGCCGATGGATGCGACGCGGAGCGATCGCGACTACCTCTGCCGGATGGTCGAGGCGGTCATCGCTGCGGGGGCGACGACGGTGAACATCCCGGACACGGTGGGCTACGCGATCCCGGAGGAGTTCGGCGATCTGATCGCCACCCTTTTCCGGCGGGTGAAGAACATCCGGCAGGCGGTCATTTCGGTACACTGCCACAACGACCTCGGCCTCGCGACGGCCAATGCGCTGGCCGCCGTGAATAACGGGGCGCGCCAGGTGGAGTGCACGATCAACGGGATCGGCGAGCGGGCGGGGAACAGCGCGATGGAGGAGATCGTGATGGCGATCAAGACCCGAAAGGATCTCTTCGGCCTCCGGACGGGGATCAAAACCGAGTACATCCACCAGACCTCGCGTCTGCTGACGCAGATCACCGGCATCCATGTCCAGCCGAACAAGGCGATCGTCGGGGCGAACGCCTTCGCCCACGAATCGGGCATCCACCAGGACGGCCTGATCAAGGAGAAGAGCACCTACGAGATCATGACCCCGCAGTCGGTCGGGATCTCGGAGACCCGCATCGTCCTCGGCAAGCATTCGGGGCGCCATGCGATGGCCGACCGCCTCCGGGCGCTGGGCTACGGCCTCGCCGACGAAGAGATCAACAGGATCTTCGTCCGCTTCAAGGAGCTGGCCGACGTCAAGAAGGAGGTGTTCGACGAGGATCTGGAGGCGATCGTCTACGAGGAGTCCTCCCGGAGCGCGGAGCGGTACCGGTTCGTCTATCTGAACGTCGTCAGCGGGAATGCGACGGTGCCGACGGCAACGATGCAGATGGAGGTGGACGGGAAGATGGTCCAGGAGGCCGGTTTCGGCGTGGGACCGGTGGACGCGACCTTCACGGCAATCCGGAAGATCACGAAGACGGACTACCCGCTGCTGAAGTACGCGGTGAACGCGGTGACCGGGGGGACGGACGCCCAGGGGGAGGCGACGGTGCAACTCAAATTCAACGGCCGCTCCGCCGTCGGGCGGGGCGCCCATCCGGACGTCCTGGTCGCCTCGGCCAAGGCCTACATTAATGCGCTGAACCGGCTGGAGTGGCT
>CAKKRN010000100.1 GCA_919902745.1 Syntrophaceae bacterium
CACGGATTTGACCCAAGGGATCTCCTGTTTCAGAGTTTTTTCGATCCCATTCTTCAGGGTCATCTGGGCCATCGGGCAGCCGTGACAGGCCCCGACCAGCCTCACCTTGACGACGCCGTCGTCGCCCACGTCGATCAATTCCACATCTCCTCCGTCCGCCTGGAGATTGGGCCTGATCCGGTCGATGATCTTCTGCACTTCTTCTTTCATCCCTTTTTCTCCCATTCCCGCCGGTTCAAGGGTCACCCGTCTTCAGTGCGGCATGTAACCGATCATCTCACGGATGAGATCCCTCGCCACATCGGGAAGGTCCGGTCTGATGATCAGGTATTCGCTGATCTTGTGATGGGCCGCCATCCAGAGGGCCTTCCCCGTCTTCGCCTCGACCATGGTGATGCTGAGGCTCACCTTGGCCAACTTCTTGTCATTCTCCGTCGTGTAGTTCCAGTAATCGACGCGGACAAGCAGAAACGCATCCGTGCCGGTCAACTCGCCGATCCTTCCGCTCAGTTCCGGATCAGAAAAACTGACGTTCGCGCGCTTGGCCAGATAGCCCGCGACGACCTTCCTGAAGGCCTCATCCGATTCCAGACGCCGACCAACGGCCTCTCCCCCAACCACGTCGGAGAACCACTGCCGCTCGATCAGGGCTTCGGCAAAAAGACGATCGACGACGCCCTTCGCCTCCGCAAAAGCCGTCGTGTCGGCAGGCAGGACGGCGATCCGCCGGGGATGAAAATCCCGGGCGTCCGGCGAAATCTCGGAAAAACGAAGCCCTCCGCAGCCCAGGATGCCCAGGCATAGGATCGCAATGACGGCCGTTACCCCTGTTTTCGTGATCACGATCCCTCCGGTTCATGCAGCCAGACCCCGGACCGCCACGAGCCACAAAAAAGCGCTGACCCCGGCGATCATGTAGCCGCTCTCCAAGAGACCTTCCAGAACGACTCCGGAAAACCCGGACCTTCTATCATAAAGTCTGAAACAAATCCATATATAAAATACACAGGTTAATAGAAAAAAACTGAGTGATGTCGACCACCCGGCCGGAGGGGCGGCAAAGAGCAGCACAAACAGGAAACCGGAGATCCCCTGGAGGATGATCAGCGTTTTCCGCTCGCCGATCAGGACGGGGAGGGTCTCACGGCCGATCAGGCGGTCACTCTGGATATCGAGGATATCCGACAGCGCGGAACGGGTGAAAACGATGCCGGCAATGAACAAAAAGGCGATCACAACCCCGGGCGTGAGCGTCGGTCCGGCTTCGATCCACGGCAGCAACGCCGTGACGGCCGCCCAGGCTATGGCGGTGGCGATGTTCTTCGACCCCGGAATATCCTTCAGGCTCTGAAAGCGCCATCCCTGCGGCAGAATTCTTGTATTGTAGAGAACGCCGGAGAGAGAGATGACGAACAGCAGAATGAAAGGCGCCATCCCCGCGGCGAAGGAGGCGCTGAGAGCGAGAATCATGGAGAGAACGGCCAATGTCACGTAGATCTTTTCATGGAGGAGGTAGGACTCTTCACGGAAGGAACTGATGCTGCTGGCTTTCCGGTTGATGAAGCGGTTGAGCACATGCATGGCGTAGACGTAAAGGGAGGCGGTCAGGATGAGGAGGGGGTTCGCCGGCAACCCCTGGAGGAGCATGGCGGCAAAGGAGAGAAAGCCTGCGCCCGCAGCAGAGTAGATATCCGTGCGAACGGCAAAAACCCAGATCTTGAAGAGATGCCGGAGGATTTCTTCCCGCTTTCCCAAGCGGCCGGTCAGATGGTCTACCACCCGGCCGATGATCCAGTTGGGGGTCGAAGCCCCGGCCGAGACGCCGATCCGGCGGTAGGTTTCGACATCTATTTCCTTGAGATCGTCGGCGGTCTCGATGTGGAAGGCGGGTTTTCCCCGGAGCTTTGCCAGTTCGGCGAGGCGCCGCGTGTTCGCGCTGTTTCGGCCGCCGACGATGAAGACGGCGTCCGTTCCGGCGGCGAGCGCCTTAATCTCGGTCTGACGCTTCTCCGTTGAGTCGCAGATCGTATCGAAGATCACCGCTTCCGGGAACCGCTCCTTGACCCGACGGACAATGGCGGCGTATTCCTCCAGGCTCTGCGTCGTCTGGGCGACAACGCACACCTTTGTCAACGCCGGCAGACCATCCACCTCTTCCGGGGCGCCGATGACGATTCCCGCCTCGCCGGCAAAGCCGAGCAGACCGTTCACTTCCGGGTGCTCCCGATCCCCCGCAATCAGGACCGTGAAGCCCGCCCCCGCGCGCTTCCGGATGATCGCCTGGACGTGCGCCACCTTGGGACAGGTGGCATCGATGATCCGGAACCCTTTCTCCTTGATTTTTTTTCTCTCTCCGGGGGAGATGCCGTGGGCGCGGATGACCATGAAGGCCCCGGCGGGAACCCCTTCGATCTCCTGCAGGCCCCGAATCGGGATGATTCCCCGCTGCCGGAGAAGTTCGATCGTCTGGGGGTTGTGGATCAGGGGGCCGTACGTATAGATGGTCCCATGGCCCTTTTGACGAACCATGTCGAGGACCATATCCACGGCCCTTTTCACCCCCATGCAGAAGCCGGCGGTTTTCGCCAGTTTTACGCCCATGATGGAACGTTCTCCTCCCCCCGTGGTTTCCTCAGACAGAGAAAGAATTCCCGGTTTCCCGCCGGCCCCGTGAGCGGGGAGTCGCAGCGCCCAAGGATTTCAAGCCCGAGACCCCGACAGAACATTTCCATCTCCTCCAGGATGCGTTCATGGAGCGCCGGATCCCGGACGACGCCGCGCGGGCCGACCTCGCCCTTCCCCGCCTCGAACTGCGGCTTGACGAGGACAATCAGGCGAGCGCCGTCTTGGATCAGCCTGAGAACCGGCGGGATCACCAGCCTGAGAGAGATGAAGGAGGCGTCGATGAAAGCGATGTCGATCCCGTCCGTGATGTCGCTGCCGCCGTAATGGCGGATGTTCGTCCGTTCGATGTTCACAACCCGTGGATCTTCCCGGAGTCTCCAGGAAAGCTGTCCGTAGCCGACGTCGACGGCATAGACCTTTGCTGCCCCCGCCTGGAGGAGACAATCGGTGAAACCGCCGGTGGAAGCCCCCACGTCGAGGGCGACCAGATCCCGGACGGAGATGCCGAAGGTTTCGAGGGCGCCCCGCAGCTTCAGGCCGCCCCGGCTTACATAGGGGTTCTCTTCTCCGCGGATCCTGATCTCCGCATCGACGGGGACCGGGGTTCCCGCTTTGTCTACACGCCGTTCGCCGACGAGGACCGCCCCCGCAAGGATCAGCGCCTGAGCCCGCTTCTGGTTCTCGGCCAGGCCCCGCTCGACAAGGAGGCAATCCATACGGATTTTTGGCGTTTTC
>CAKKRN010000101.1:0-2963 GCA_919902745.1 Syntrophaceae bacterium
TTTTCCGCATCGGGCGTATTCCACCCAAGGATGGCTACCGTACCGCCGGCGCCGCCACCCGTGATCTTGGCGCCCAGCAGGTCGTTGCCTTTCTCTTCCCGCACCAGTTCAACCAGTTTATCCGTGGCTTCGGACCCCAATCCGCACTCGCTGTACCCGATGTGGGCAAGATACATGAGTTCACCGAGAAGAAAACCCGTGGTATCGTCGATCATCGACGCGGGTTTGGAAAGCAGGCTGAAAAAATTATGCACGCGCCAGTTCTCTTCCACGGCATAGCGGGTTGCGGCGCGCACGGGATAAGCCACTTCAGGACGGACGGGGGTGAAAGGATCAAGATGGATCGGATAAATCATGGTGAAATCCTCGCCGGAGATCGTTTCCGGGAGACGGTTTTCATAGTGCATGCGGAACTGGGAAGGTGAAACGTTTGCGAGATAACCGTTCCATTTGGGCTCTACCCAGCGGGGCAAGGCGCCGCTCTCATCCAGTTTGGGTTCGAGTTTTTCCCAATCACAAAGGAAACGATATCCCATAAAGGTTGCTGCGCGGGCGGATTCATACTCAAGACCTGCCACCGAATGGCGTACACCGGAGTCTATGCCCCAAAGACGCAGATTCTCGGGCAGCTTAACCAGAGGCTGGGGTTGGCATGGCTGGCAGAGCATGGGTACAAAATAGCCCTCGTCTCCCATCACGACTGCCAGTTGGTCCATGATGCCGCAGGCGGATTGCGTCAGGGCGATCTCCACCCATTGCGTCCAGGAAGCCAATTCTACGCCTTCCACCTGAATACCGTACATCTCTGCGATGGCCTTCATCGGGGCGACTTCAAGAGCGGCGGAAGAGCTGACCCCCTTGCCCAGCGGCACATCGGATTCAAGGTACAGAGAAAACCCGTGTTTGATCTCCTCAGGGAATTTCTTGATCAGAAAATACAGATTGCCGAGGACATAGGCGCACCAGGCGCGCGTCGAGTCCGCATTGATCCAGGCGCGCACCGCTTCCAGCGGTTTGACACCGCCATGATCCATCAGGTCGGTAACGGAAAATTCAATTCGTTCGCTCCACCCCAGAGCCTTTACCGCGGGATTGTAAAAACGCACCGTTTGATCCTGGCGAGGTTGGACGGCAACCAGTGTGGCTTCGCGAATGGTGGTTTCGAATACCAGACCGCCGGTGTAGTCATCGTTGCCGCCCATTAAATCCAATCGCCCGGGAGTTCGGTTGATCAGGATTTCGGCGCCCTTCTGGAAATATCCCTCTCCCACCCGTTGTTGAACGCCTCGTTCAAATTTTGCCAGATCGGGATATTGCCCCGCCAGCCGTTTGAATGCCTCATTCATGTTTGAAACCTCCTGATTTTCCAACGAAACGCACAAAAGAACGCTCTCTACAAGAACAAAATAACATCATGGAACGCATTCTAACATCCATAAAACATAACGTCAAACGAAAGTAAACGAAATAAAAAATGTTGACATACGAAATACGCGGTGTAGAATAATGACCAAGAGGAACCCCCGTCATGCCGCCTCCAAAAAGAAAAACCGGTCAAATTGCTGCGTGGACGCGTTTACTTCCGTTCTTGCTCTTTTGCCTGGTGTTTGAAATTGTTCCGATACTATTTCTGGTGCACGGAAGTATCATGGACAAAACGACCGGCCAACTCACCATCCAGCATTATCTTGATTTAAACCGCCCTTTGTATATCAATTCATTTTTTAACAGTATCAAAATTTCGGGTCTGACGGCCATTGTCGGCGTAATATTCGGAACGTTTATCGGTTACGCGATTTATTGCTGGCCTTCGAAGCGTATCCAGCACGCCTTGATTACGCTGTCCGATGTAACCACCAACTTTGCGGGCGCCCCTTTGGCATTTGCCTTTGTCGTGATTTTGGGGATAAATGGCGTAATCACCCAATTCTTTTTGCAGTACTTTGATTACGAACTTTATCCGACGTTCAGCATTTACTCTTTCTCCGGGTTGACATTGGCGTATATTTATTTTCAATTGCCTCTCATGGTTCTGCTCATCCTCCCCGCATTTGCCGGGATAAAGGAAGAGTGGCGGGAATCGGCCCAAAGCCTGGGCGCCAATACCTTCCAGTTTTGGCGGCATATCGGGATACCCGTACTGACGCCATCGCTGATTGCAGGAGTAACCCTTCTTTTTGCCAACGCGTTCGGCGCCTATGCCACCGCTTACACTCTGGTCGAGGCCAAGCTGTCTCTCGTAACGCTTCAAATCGGGTATATGATCGCCGGTGAGGTTCGCAAAGACCCGGCAGTGGGCATGGCCATGGCGGTTATATCTTTGGTTATCATGGGCTTGAGTATCGGGATTTATCAGGTAGCTACGATGCGCGCCCGCCGCTGGTCGAAATCATAAATCGGATTTTTTTAGAATAAGGCCACCAGACTTTAATGAAGAATCCTCAGAAACCCGAGCGGGAAACGAAAACAGGGGTTCGACCGGCCGGCTGGCAAATACTCTCCATCGCCCTCTTCCTTTTCTACATGCTCCTGCCCATTGTCTCCACCTATGTTTTTTCGGTGGCCACCCGCTGGGATCGTACGATCCTGCCGGAAGGATATACGATCGAGTTTTACATCAGGGCATTTCAAACCTCATACTTTATCAGTACGTTGCGAAACTCGCTCATCTTGTCTCTCGCGACCATCCTGGTCAGTTTCATTGTCATCGTACCCACGGTCTACTGGGTGCATACCCGGCTAACCGGCTTCAAACCTTTCCTGGATGTGTTGATGATTCTTCCGTTTGGAATACCAACCGTCGTGCTGGCGTTGGCCCTGGTGCAGGTATACAATGTTCCGCCTCTTGCCCGTTCGCCGATTTTACTGATTGGCGCCGTCGTCGTCTATTCCATGCCGTTCATGTACCGGCCGGTTTCCAATGCGATGCAGGCTATCGATGCAATGACGTTAACGGAAGCGGG
>CAKKRN010000101.1:3063-6305 GCA_919902745.1 Syntrophaceae bacterium
CTGGCCGTCCAACCGCGTGTTCTGCTGCTGGATGAGCCTTTATCCGCTTTGGATGCCGAAGTGCGCGTCGTACTGCGGGGAGAAATTCGCCGTATCCAATCCGAATTGGCGATCACCACCGTTTATGTTACCCACGATCAGGAAGAGGCGCTTTCCATTTCGGATAAAGTCGTGGTGATGAATAAAGGCGTTATCGAACAGGTCGGCACACCGGAAGAGATCTACCGCACCCCGAAGACGCACTTCGTTGCCACGTTCATCGGTACCGCCAATCAGTTTTTGGGGAAAGTTTCAGGCATCGATACGGTCATCGGCGATCATTTCAAGCTGCTCGTGGATGGCGTGAAGGATTTCGCGGATGGAAAGCAAGTCGTCGTCTTGGTCCGCCCCGAAACCATTCATGTGGAACCTGATCAGCCGAAACAAAATGGTTGGAACATTATTCCGGGCGAGGTGGAAACGATTACCTTTCATGGCGCGGTTACCCGGTTGGGGGTCAATTTACGCGGGCAACGGGTGGTGGCGGATATCACGGTTGCCAATACAAAGCCGATCTCTTTGAACCAGAAAATCTGGCTCTTGTTCCCGCCGGATGCCTGTCAGGTGATGGATGTGGACGAAGGATAAAAGAGCATACATCTATTGTTTCGTTTGCTTGGATTTTGTGCAGGCAGTCTGAGAAAGGAGGTGAGCCACCCGGTAAATGCAAAATTGTTTTATGGACCTCATAGGTGCAGTCAAACGGTTCCGTTGCGGATCTAAAATTTCAAAGAAGAGGAGAATGGAGATGTCTAAAAAAAATGGTTCGCTCATTGGGTTATGGATGGCATTCGTTCTGGTGGCGTTGCCTTGTACTTCCGCTTTGGCAGCGCCTCCTGTGCAAGCAAAAAAACCACCTGCCGCCGCAGCCCCTGCCAAAGGCGCTATGACTCAGTTGATTCAAGCGGCGAAAAATGAAGGCTCGATTGTTTCCTACGGTTTGCCGAACAGCTGGGTAAACTATGGCGGACTTCTTCAGGGGTTCACCAAGGAATACGGCATCACCCACAAGGATACCGATATGGACAGCGGCACGATCATTTCCACCCTGATTGCTGAAGCCTCGGCTCCCGTGGCGGATACAACGGATTTGGGACTTGCTTTCGCCAAGCTGGTGGAAGACAAAGCCCTTTCAAAACCCTACATGAATTCCCATTGGGCTGAAATCCCCGGCTATGCCAAGGACCCGAAAGGTCGCTGGTCTGCCGCATTCTATGGCGTGATGGGCTTCCTGGTCAATGCAGACAAAGTCAAGAATGTGCCGAAAACCTGGGAAGATCTACTGAAAGATGAGTACAAAGGCACCCTGTGCATGAAGAATCCGCGTTCATCCGCTACGGCTCAGATGGCCGTTCTTGGTTCAGCATTTGCCCATGGCGGCAGTGAAACCAATGTTCAACCCGGGCTTGATTACTTCAAGAAGATGGTTGATCGTGGTATTCCCAATGGCGTATCGCCCTCTTCCGCCAACATCCAAAAGGGGGAGTGCCCGATTACGGTTCAGTGGGACTTCGAAGCACTGCGCAACAAGGATCAAAACCCGAACATGAACCTGCAAGTGGTCATCCCTTCGGATGGCACCGTAGCCGGTTTGTACATTCAATTCGTCACAGCCGGCGCACCGCACCCCAATGCCGCCAAACTCCTGCTGGAATATGAATACTCCGATAAAGGCCAGTTGGCGTATGCCGATGGTTTCGTGCACCCCATTCGCACCAGTGTGAAATTGCCCGCTCCTTTGTTGGCCAAATTTCCGCCGGCAGCGGCCTATAAGTCCGTTCACTTCCCCAAGGATTATGTGGCGCTCGATAAAGCCGGGAGTGCGATTGCAGAAGGTTGGGCGTTGATCGCAAAATAACCATATAGAAAGGCGTTTCCCGGGATGGAGCCGGTCAAAAGTGGCTCCATCCCGACAGTTGGATCGGCCTGGTTCAAATTTTGAGACGTTTTTTTAAGTTGTATTTGCCATAATGCGTTCCGTGGATATGGAGGAGTACGTTATGCCTGTAACGGGTGAAGCAATACGTTTGTCAAGGCTATTTTCCGAAGGCAAGAATGCGGTCGTCGTGGCCGTCGATCATGGTCTTTATTTTGGTCCATTACCGGGAATGATCGATTTGCCTTCGGTCATCCATAAGGTCGCCGGCGCGGATGCCGTCTTGATGGCGCCCGGGATGCCCGCCCATTGCCGGCAAATCTTTTCGAAGCGCGGCGCGCCTGCCTGCATCGTTCGGCTGAACTGGGGCTCCAACTATGCGGCCATGTGGAAGTACAAACACTCCCACAGCGTCCCGATGATTTCCGTGGCGGATGCGGTGGCCCAGGGCGCTGACATCGTCATCGGCAGCCTCAGCCTGAAGAATCCCGATGAAGCGGAAGATGCTCAGAATGTGAAAGTCTTTTCCGATTGTGTCGCACAGAAGCGTGCACTCGGCATTCCATTGATCGGTGAAGTCTATCCCACCGGCGGGGACGATCATCAGCCGGAAGAGCTGCAAGACGAGATTTTCATTGGTTGCCGCATTATTGCCGAACTGGGCGCCGATCTGGTCAAAACTTTTTATACGGGCAAACGATTCAACGAAATCGTGGCTGCCACACCGGTGCCGGTGCTGGCGTTGGGTGCGAAAAAACTCGCCAAAGCAAGCGATGCGCTCAAGCTGGCGGCTGTTGCCGTCGAAGCCGGGGCGCGCGGCATTGTCTTTGGACGGAATGTGATCCAATCCAAAGATCCCGATCGCCTGCTGGACGCATTGAAGGAAGTGGTCAAGGAATTCAAGGCGCCTGATAAAGTCGCCGTTCAGTACAAACTGGATTGATATGGAATTACTCCTCGCCATAGATGCCGGAACAACCTCGGTCAAGGCCGGATTATTCGCGCCGGATGGTCGCTGTCTGGGGGTTGGACGACAGGAATATCAACTCGAGACGCCTGCTCCCGACCGCGCCCAGCTTGACCCCGAGGTTTACTGGCAGGCTTGCCTGAAAACCGTACGGGAAGCGATCCGACAGCCCGGCGTGACACCTGAACAGGTGAAAGCCGTGGCGGTATCCAGTCAGGGCGAAACCACGATCACCCTGGATGCGAAGGGCAAGGTGATCTATCCGGCACTGGTCTGGCTGGATAACCGCGCGTCCGATCAGGCCGCTTTCCTTGCGGAGAGATTCGGCAAAGACGTCTATTCCCGGACAGGGATTCCGGA
>CAKKRN010000101.1:6405-8786 GCA_919902745.1 Syntrophaceae bacterium
GCTTTCAGCCCTGAACCGAATCTGTCGGCGCGCGGTTCCTTTACCGGTTTCACGCTGAGTCACACACGCGGACATTTTGTGCGCGCGCTGCTGGAAGGGGTGGCATTCCTGTTAAAGCGAAACCTTGAGTATATTGAACGCACAGGAATGGTGATCCCTGAAATTCGCTCCACCGGCGGCGGGGCGCGCAGCCGTTTATGGAATCAGATCAAAGCCAATGTTTGCAACCGGCCGATCGTGACTCTTGCCAACGAGGAAACGGCTTTGCTGGGCGATGCCATCCTGGCAGGGGTTGCAAGCGGCCTGTTCCGGTCCATCGAAGAAGGTTGCCATTCGATGGTGGTTGTAAAAGAGAGCATTCAGCCCGATGGCGACGCCCATGCCTATATGGAACCTTATCGACTGTATTGCGAGTTGGATCAGAGACTCTCCGATTATTTCAAGTGGGGCTATGCCAAAAAGGCTTAGAGGCGTTCGTGTACATAAATCTCGAATATCGAAAGGAAGATTACGATGGCGATGAAACCCAAAGTTGGTGTTCTGGTCATGGCATTGCTGGAAGATGATTACAACAAAACGGCGCATGTCAGGCCCATGGCTCAGCAAGCGGCGGACAAGATCGGGGGCATCATCGGTAAATATGCCGAGACGGTTTGTCCCCCGCTGGTAGAGGAAGAATACCAGGCGGCAGCGGCGGCGCAGATGTTCAACGCGGCAGGAGTCGACCTGATTGTTGCGGTAGAGGTGGCCTACACCAAGGGCCTGGTACCCACCCGTTGCTTCCTGGATACCACGGCGCCGGTACTGGTCTGGAATACCCAGCAGATCGAGTTCCTCCCCGAGAATGCGGATTTCGATCTGATCATGCTCAACTCGGGGATGGCGGGTGTGCCGGAGATGACTTCCGCGCTGCTCCGCATGGGGCGACCGTTCTGGATGGTCACCTCGATGATGGACGATCCGGGCGGTCAAAAAAAGCTTGCAGAATACATTGCCGCGGCCGGTGTTATGCGACGATTGAAGACCGCACGCATCGGGGTTCTTGGACATGCCTTTGAAGGCATGACGGATCTGATGATCGATCAGCTCAGCCTGCGCCAGTTTGTGGGTCCGGTGTGCTGGCCGGTAGAGCCCGAGAAGGTCTCGGTCGCGATGGGCGAAATTTCGAAGACCGATCTCAAGGCGCTGGTCCGAAACGAAACCGGGCGTTATAAGATTGATATGGATGCCGCTCAGTTCGAACATTCCTGCCGGTTGGCATTGGCCCTGGAAAAGGTGACCCGCGACGGCAAGTTCGACGCGATGGCCTCTTTCGATCAGGTCTGGCTGACCGATTCTCGTGTCGGAATTATTCCCGCTTACGCGACCGGACGTTTATGCGAGATCGGCTGCCCCTGCTCGACCGAAGCGGATATCACCACGGTAACCGCCATGCTGATGCTGCAGGCCCTGACCGGCAAAGCCACTTTCCTCGAAAACTATGTCATCGATTTCAAACAGGACGCGATGATCCTTTCGCACGATGGACATGGCAATCCTGCTTTGGCTGCCAAACCCGCGGATGTCACGATCAAGCACAGCATCTACTATAAGGGCGTGAACGGTTTCGGCGCCAGTTTCGAGTACGCCTATGCCCCCGGGCCGGTCACCAATCTGGCGCTGGTCAACGTGGGAGGACGCTGGCGCCTGAACATTGCCGAAGGTGAATCCATGGCCATCAAACCGCGCCCGGTGGCCGCGCCGCAAATGCTGTTTAAACCGAAGAACCTTCGCATTCCGGAGTGGTGTGATGCCTGGTGCAAGGCCGGCTCGCCCCACCATATGGCGCTGGCATACGGGCACCTATCCGCGCAGATCAAAACCTATGCGGAAATGCAAGGATTGGAAGTCGTTGAAATTTAGACCATTGCACCAGAGCCCCCCAGGGTACAGAAGATACCGTTTGAAATGGGGAAAAATGAAAATCTGCGGATTGGGATGAAAACCATGGAAGATCTAAGCGCTGCCGAACGAAGATCACAGATCGCACAAAAAGTGTTGGAAAACGGGGAAGTGTTCGTTGCCGACTTGGTCCATCAGTTTCAGGTCACCGAAACCTCCATCCGCCGCGACTTGACCTTGCTGGAAATCAGCGGCCGCTTGAAGCGCGTCCATGGCGGGGCGATTCCCATTTCCGGCAGTACGCGCACGGATTCTTTTGCTGAAAAAAAGGAACTGCACATCAAATCGAAGGAACGCATCGGCAAAGTGGCCGCGGGCATGATCAAGCCAAAGGATATTCTGCTGCTGGATTCAGGCACCACCACCTTGCAGGTCATCCGGCATGTCCCTTCCGCTTTGCGCAGCAGCAATCAGATCGCGCTGGTGACCAACTCTCAACC
>CAKKRN010000101.1:8886-10630 GCA_919902745.1 Syntrophaceae bacterium
CCGCCATTTTTTGAAATAGGTCCGAAGGCTTATCTATATGGCAGGGACGTTCTGAAACTTGCCCGGCATGCCGACAAAATCGGTAAAAAATATGATGTTCAAATGATTATTACACCGCAATACGTTGATATTCCGATGCTTGCACGCGAGATGGAGAATGTTCTCGTATTTGCCCAGCACATGGATTCGCTGGAAGTGGGAAGGGGTGTCGGTTCCATACTGCCCGAGGCGCTGAAAGCGGCAGGCGCCGTCGGGGTTATGCTGAACCACGCCGAGAAAAGATTATTGAACGATGAATTGGAACGCACCATAAAACGGGCCGATCAGATCGGGCTTGCAACCATGGTGTGCGCCGACACCATGGAGGATGCCGCTGTCATTGCGCAGATGGAACCCAATATCATCATTGCCGAGTCTCCCGACTTGATCGGTGTCGGCAGGCGAGACGCGAATGACCAGTTGGCCATTCACAGGATCAATGAGGCTGTCTGGAAAATTAATCCGGATATCCGCGTACTTCATGGCGCGGGGATCCGTTGCGGCCGGGATGTTTATGATGTCATCGCAAACGGGGCTCAAGGCGCCGGTTCCACCAGCGGAATTATCCTGTCAAACGATCCGTTCGGGATGGTCGAAGAGATGGCCAGGTCCGTGCGCAAAGCATGGGACATAACACATTAAGTTCGGAGGTTTAAGCGATGTCGGTTTATCACGAGACTTTCAAGATCCAGTCGGATAGAAGGCCGACGTTCCATGATGTGACGGAGCAGGTGCGGGAAGCCTTAAGAAAGTCCGGCATTAAGAATGGAATCATGGTTGTGTTTTCACAACATACCACCTGCAGTGTCATGATCCAGGAAGCATCCGACGATACCAACTATTGGGGTACGGAGCTGCTGATGCAAGACCTGGTGAACGTACTGGAGAACATCATTCCCACCTGCCGAACAGAAGGGCAGTATCTGCATCCCGGTCCCAAACATATAACGGCTGCCGCCGGGCGGGATGAGCTTCCGTCATGGTCGCTCAATACCGACGCGCATCTGAGATCCATTCTGATGGGACGATCCCAATCCATTCCCGTTGTCGATGGTCAAATGGCGTGCGGGGAGTTTGGGCATATCTATTTTGCCGATTTCGATCAGGTTCGCGCACGGGAAAGAATCGTCAGGGTTCAGATTGTCGGAGAATAAAGCTAATCCTCCAGTTGCGTCATCTTGCTTCCCTTCCTCGAAACGAAGATGTGGGAAAAAGCGGACTCCCCGTTGGAGCCGTGCCAATGTTTTTCGCCGGCGGGGATCAGCACGATATCCCCCACGGTGACGACCTTCTCCTCTTTTTCCGTGGCGACAACGCCCTTCCCCGCGGAGACGATCAGGATCTGCTCGCAATCATGGGTGTGGAATTTGTTCCGGACGCCTTTCCCGAAATGGACGACGTTGACCACATTCTCCTGGCTGTCGGGCAGAAGCACCTGCCTCGCGACCTCCGGACCCGTAAACAACGGATTGGGATAGGCTTCCTTTGAGACTTCATCGATTCTGACTACCTTCATCGTATCCTCCTTGCAGACATTTGTGGTATCCGATCATGGGTTAACGATTGCGAAAAGACCGCGGAAAACAGGCGATCCGCCGCCGGGTAAAGGCGTTGGATCCATACTTTTGGTGTTGTCCGCGCCCGGATTGGTCAGGCGGGAAAGAGCCAATGCCGGAACTGCTCGTCGCGTCCGGAGGTGATCGCC
>CAKKRN010000102.1 GCA_919902745.1 Syntrophaceae bacterium
GATGAAAGGCGCACCCCTGCGGCGGCGGCGGTGAGGGCATCTCCCCGCACCCGGATTCGTCGACCACCCCGACGGTCCGCCCCGCCTCGACCCTGAGATCGACCCCGTCGACCGCCCGGACAATGCCCCGCTCCGTCTCAAAATGGGTGCGGAGACCCCTGACTTCCAGAATCGGTTCCATTCCGCCGACCATTCCTTTGTCGTCCCTATTTTTTCCCGATCGGATACCAGTTCCGGAGAAACTGGACCAGGAGGCGGACCCCTACCCCCGAGGCGCCCTTGGGGATATAGGGTTTTTCTTTCGTGAGCCAGGCGGGACCGGCGATATCCAGATGGACCCAGGGGGTATCGCCGGTGAACTTGCTCAGGAACGCGGCCGCCGTGATGGCCCCGCCGGCCCTGCCGCCGGAATTCTTGTAATCCGCCGCGTCGCCCTTGATCAGTTCGTGATACTCCTCCCAGAGCGGCAGCTCCCACACCTTTTCTCCGGTGAGATCGGCGGCCTCGCGGATCTCCTGCTTCAGCCCGTCATCCGTTCCCATCATCCCGATGACGTGATCACCCAGGGCCACGACACAGGCCCCCGTGAGGGTCGCCAGGTCGATGATTGCGGCGGGCTTGTAACGGCCGGCATACGTGAGGGCATCCGCCAGGATCAGTCGTCCTTCAGCATCGGTTGTTACGACCTCGATCGTCCGGCCGGAGAGGGAGGTGAGGATGTCGCCGGGTTTGTAGGCATTGCCGCCCGGCAGGTTCTCCGTCGCCGGCACGATGCCGACCAGATTCAGCGGCAGTCCCAGCTCCGCCGCGGCTCGTACGGCCGCAATCACGGCCGCCCCGCCAGCCATGTCCGTCTTCATCAGGTCCATCTTTTCGGACGGCTTGATGGAGATCCCGCCGCTGTCAAAGGTGATCCCCTTTCCAACCAGCGCGATCACCGGGCTCGACTTCTTCCCGCCGCGGTATTCGAGGGTGATCAGTTGGGGCGGCGCGTGGCTTCCCCGGGCCACACCCAGCAGCGCGTTCATCCCGAGTTTCCTCATCTGTTCGGCATCGAGCACCGTACAGCGGATGTTCTTCCCCTTGGCGCTCTCCCGCGCCTCGTTTGCGAGATCCGTCGGGGTCATCTCATTCGCCGGCGTGGAAACGATATCGCGCGCAAACGAAACCGCGGCGGCGATGATCTCGGCCGTCTTGGCCGCGGCACGAACGGCCTTGTATGCCGCCTCATCCGATTCCAGAAGGGTAAACCCGGCAATCTCGTGGTTCGGCTCCCGATCGACGGTCTTGAACGGCAGGAAACGATAAAGGCCCAGAATCACCCCTTCCACGACGCCTTCGGCCATCCGTTCAAGCGGCAGGTCTATGCCTCTGAAATGAAGCGCGGAGGAAAACTCGCCGATGTTCAGGGATCGGATCTGCTGCGCAGCCTTGGCATACGCCCCCCGCAGACGCTCCAGCGTAAAATCCGCTCTCTTCCCCAGCCCCACCATGACGATCCGTTTGACCGGAAAACCGTCCCGGGTGTAGATGACGGAAATCTGATTCGTCCGGCCCGTAAAATCGCCGAGGCGGATGATCTCGCCGATCAGACCGCCGCTCCTCTCGTCCAGCAGCGCGGCCGCCCCCTCCAGCCCGGTTTCACCCTCGAAGTGGGTTACGACGGCCGCTTCGGTTTCCTGTTCCGCCAAGCGGCCTTTTCTGACTCGAATCTTCATCTCCGCCTCCATGCAACGGTTCTTCGGATTTCAGTGATGATAACGGTCTTTCCCGGGAACGGGGGGGTTCCGATAGTTGATTTCTGCGGCCGTATCCATACAGGCACACCGCAGGATTGCCATGAAAAAAAGGGGCAAGCGAAGATTGCTGCCCCCTTTACGATCTGGAGGCGGCACCCGGACTTGAACCGGGGAATAACGGTTTTGCAGACCGCTGCC
>CAKKRN010000103.1 GCA_919902745.1 Syntrophaceae bacterium
ATTTTTCCGAAAGTTCGGAGGGGACGCAAACCGTCTGGAGCAAGCCGCTTCTATCGCGAAGATCCAAGAAAACTATCTTGCCCATGTCGCGGCGATTATGTACCCATCCGCTGACAACAACCTCTTCTCCGACCAAGCCCTTCGTCTCAATCATCATTGTGCGCATATTGTACGATATCCTATATGATTTACGGCTTTTCGTCGACCACGGCGGACTTCAAAATAAATACCGCAACGCGCTTTTCTAGAGACACTTGCCAAGATGTCATACCGCCGGCACGAGGGTCGCCAAATGAAAGCTTCTCGCCATTACGAATCAATAACTTTCCATCCGCCGTTGCATCTAACAACACCCCTTCAGCCACAACACCTTCCGTCGAAGAGGAGTAATATATTTTTCCCTTTTCATTCTGTGTAGCCACGAGATTTCCGCCAACCACGACATACCTAGAAATAACCGTCACCGGAGAAACCATCAACGTAGAATCTTTACCTTCCACCATAAGTCTATGTAACTCGGACGGTGGCGCGGGCTCGCTCTCAAGTCCCTCCCCCGGCGTTAACGTCACATACCACAATCCTCCGTCGTGAATCTCGATTCGCGTGGCAGTTTCCGGCAAAGACGCTACGACTCGCACACCGCCAGCGATTCCGACGGCGAATGCAGTGCGAACGGAATTTTTTATTCCAACAACGGCAACGGTTTCATTGTCCCACCATCCGACTGCTTGCGCATCTCGAATGCCTCTTCCATTCTCCTCTCTTAATATCACATTGCTCGTATCTCCTCCGTATCTGATCAAAATTGCGCTGGTTCCGTCCGGAGCGGATGGAGTTGGATGGATTGATCTTCGTCCATCGGGAGAACGAAAACCGACGGAGGAGGTTGCTAGAATAAATCCGCTTTCAAGATACGCGTCTTCGCCTGTCTTCACGTCATGACCACGAAACGTGGACAACGCCGCGCCAAGAAGCTTCACATCTTCCGGCCATTTTAGGGGACGGGATCCGCTCGCCACTTGAAGCCATGCGCCGGCTTCATCCGCAAGGAGCACGTTGGGTGCGGAGGGGCTGAAGGGCTGAAGGGCGGAGGGGCTTAGGGGCGGAGGGGCGATTTTTGGGGAAAAGCGATCGGGGAAGACGAAAACCACTGCGGCGGCGGCCGCAATAACAAGCAGTGAGATAAAAACTGAAGTTGACGTATTTTTTGACGATGTAATCATACTGCATTCTTCATACTTTCCTCCTCTTGGGACAAGGGGAGGTTAGGAGGGGTTCTATAAAGAACACAACATATTTGAACTGATTGTTTCCTCTTAGAACCCCCTCTAACTCCCCCTTGTCCCAAGGGGGAGAAATAAACGCGTAATCGTGATTTACGGTTCCAGTCGATTGATCAATCGAGGAAAAGGAATCGTCTCGCGAACATGATGCAACCCGCAAACC
>CAKKRN010000104.1 GCA_919902745.1 Syntrophaceae bacterium
TTCCAGTAGTCGTACTCCGTCATAAACCTTTTCTCCTTTGCTTTCGTTATGGTTTTGCTCTTACCGACCGGTTCGGGGGCGGCACGTTATGGGGGACAGATTTCAAATCTGTCCCCCATAGATCAACAAACGGCGATGGCGTTAGTTAAACTTGCCCCGAATTCCTTGTCAAGAAAAACCTTTGTCGCTTAGGGCAACATCCTCATGCGAAATTTTCACGACTTTTAAGACTTTTCACGAGGTCGTCAATTTTGATCCCGGATGGAAGCGGATTCCGCTTGAACCGTTTGCCCGACCATGCTACTGAAATCGCCATGAAATGGGACTTCACGACGGTTTGGGGCCGTCCGACATCGGGGCTTTGGCTGCACCGGATCATTTTTGTGATCCTGGGCATCGCCATCGTTGTCGCCACCGTGGTCGTCGACCCGGAATCGACCGGCGATCCGGCCGCATCACCGGAGGACCGCGCGAAGGAGGACCTGAGCCGGTACGCATACCCCAGCATGGAAAACATCCGCTGGAAGGCGCACTTCGTGAGACCCCAGGAGAGCCTGGAGCGGCTCTTTGGAAAGAACTGGGTCGCCGTCGCCCGCTTCAACCGGATCGACCGCCGCCACACCTACCCCGGCATGACGATCAAGATCCCGGAAAACATGGAGGATATCCAAGATTACACGCCGATGACGGCGACCTATGAAAAGGCGCGGGAGCATCCCCGGTATATCCTTCTGAACGTCACGGAGCAGTGGCTCGGGGCATACGAATACGGCAGACTCGCCTTCTCGATGCCGGCGGCGACCGGCATCGAGGGACACCTCACCCCGACCGGGCTCTTCCGGGCGGAGGCGTACCACCGGAGGCACACATCGTCTCTCTACAAGACGCACAAGGGGGACGCGCAGTACCCGATGGACTACGCCATCCTCTTTCATCTGGACAAGGAGAAGGTCTCCTACTGGATCCATGCGCGGGACCTGCCCGGGCGGCCCGTCTCCCACGGCTGCGTCGGCGTTTTCGACGAGGCGATGCAGCACCGGGTCTACGGCGTCCCGGACAAGCCGGTCCTCGCAGACGCGAAGAAGCTCTACGCCTGGGTGATCGGCGACCTCTTGTACGCCGAGGATGACGGGACCCAGAAGCTCCTCCCGGACGGCCCGCCCCTCGAGATCACAGGTGAACTGCCGACGCGACTGCCAAGATCGCCGCGGTGAACCGCACGGCCGCATCGGAAGGAAAACGGAATTGTTGAGCCGCGGCATTGGCTTTTGCCTGAACACTGTGATAGAATCGGGCTAAAGAGCAGGAAAGCGTATCTTTACGCCGTGCACGCACGGCATTGGTTGTAGACAGGACCCCCGTTGTTTGAAGGATGCCATGACCCCCCGTTTGAGCGCCGCCATCACCGTCATTGTGTTGCAGCGCATCCGGAAAGATCCCGTCCGGATCGTTTTCCCGTCCATTTTTGCTATCATTTTTCTGTTGCTTCTGTTCGGATCGGTCCGGCCGGCTGCCGCCGACTGGAAGCCGCTTGTCGAACGCCTGGCGGCCGACGGTTTCAACCGGCAGACGCTGGAGGCGCTCTTCGATCGCCCGGAGGTCCGTTTCGAGCCGGACGCGATGGCCGACAAGATCCAGGCCCTCCTCCGCTCCCGCTCCGAAAGCCCGGACGACATTGCCCGGTTGAAAACCACCGTCCGCGAGAGTTACCTGAGCAACCGGGTCATCGCCCGCGCCCACTCCTATATCCTTGAAAACAGGGCCGTCCTGGATGAGGTCCACGCCCTCTATGGCGTTCCGAAGGAGATCATCGTTTCGATTCTGCTGATCGAAACGCACCTTGGCCGGAACACGGGGAACCGCCGCGTCTTCAACCGGCTGGCCAGCATGGCCCTCTCAGCCGATCTGGAAACCGTCCGGCCCTATATGAGCGGATCTCTCCTCACGCCGGAGAACTGGGAGTTCGCCCGTCGCCGCTGCCGCGAGAAGGGCGACTGGGCCTACAACGAGTTCAGGGCGCTGCTCCGCCTGGCCGACCTGGACGGCCTCGATCCGCTCGAAATCCGGGGGTCGTTCTACGGGGCGATCGGCCTGTGCCAGTTCATGCCCTCCAACGTCTTCTCCTACGGCGTGGACGCCGATCAGGACGGTCGGATCAACCTCTTCGCCAAAACGGACGCGCTCCACAGCATCGCCAACTACCTGCGCGGGCATGGCTGGCGCCCGGGGATGGACCGGGATGGCGAGCATCACGTCATCTTCGGCTACAACCAAAGCACCGTCTATGCAAACACCGTCCTCGCCGTGGCCGAAAAGCTGAAGGACCGGAACCGGCCGCGGCCGTAATTTAATCTGGGGACATAATACCAATTTCCAGCAGGTCAATGCCAT
>CAKKRN010000105.1 GCA_919902745.1 Syntrophaceae bacterium
TTAAGCCTTTCCCGGATATCTATTGGTTTCTCTGGAGTCTGATTCAGCGGAACGTTTCTACAATCGAATTTGACTATTACCGCTACGGCAAAGTCAAATATGACAACGCCTGGAAAAACATGGATCGCCTCCGAAATCATTACGGCGTCAATATTTGATGGCGCTCTGTCACATGACATAAAAATCAAGGAATCTCATGAGATTCGCAATCACCCGCCGCTGGATGATCTTCTTCACGGCCTGCCTGTTGTTCGTGCTCTCTCAGTTTTACCGGGCCTCGATTGCGGTGATCGCCCCAGACCTGATCTCGGATCTCGGGCTGGATACCCGCGGGCTGAGCCTCATTTCCGCATCTTTTTTCTATACCTTTGCCATCATGCAGATTCCCATCAGCATGTACCTCGATGCCATCGGGCCGAGGATTGCCATGACCGCACTGTCGCTGCTGGGAGTGGCCGGGGCATTGGTTTTTGCGTGTGGGGAATCAATCGGAGCGCTGGTGGCCGGGAGACTTCTTCTCGGCGCCGGGATGGCCTGCAATCTGATGGGCACCCTGAAGCTGATCACCTTATGGTTCGGCCCGCTGAGGTTCGCCACGATGTCGGCCCTGGCGCTTTCTTTCGGAACCCTGGGAAACATGGCGGCGGCAACGCCGCTGGTATTGATGGTGCAATCCATGGGATGGCGGATGACCTTTATGGTCTTTTCCGGAATCAACCTTTTGCTGACGATCCTGTTTTTTGTCGTCGTCCGGGATCGGCCGAAGGACCCGGGTTACGGTGAACTCCCCCCGGCCGTCTCCACCAACCTGAAGAAAATCCTGGCGAACCTTCGCGACCTGATCGGAGAAAAGGACTACTGGATCATTTCTCTGGGAACCTTTTGTCGATACGGAATATTCGCCGCGGTGCAAACCCTGTGGGCCGGTCCCTATCTGATGACGGTAATTGGAATTTCACCGGTGGCAACCGGCAACATGCTGCTGTTGATGGGTGTCGGCATGATTACAGGCAGTCCGGTCTGCGGCTGGCTTTCCGATTCTTTATTCAAAACCCGGAAAGGGGTGATTATTGCGGGATTGGTTGGCATGATCCTGGTGCTTGCCATCCTTGCCGGCCTTCCTCCTGGGACAAACCTGACCGTTTTGTCCGTACTCTTTTTCGGTTTCGGCTTTTTTACCAGTTCCGGGCAGGTCATGTATGCCCACATCAAGGAAAGGGTGCCCGTTGAACACGCCGGAACGGCCATGACCGGGGTCAATTTCTTTACGATGGTGGGGGTTGCCGCATTTCTTCAGGGACTGGGCAACCTCATGCAATACCTCTATCCGGGCGAGTCGTTCGGCGCTCCCGCCTTCAGGGTTGCGTTTTTTTTCTGCACCGCGTGTCTGGTTTTAACCTTGGCTCTCTATGGCTTCACGGTTGAAACCCACGGGAAAAACGAAACCCTTTCCGAGCCGAAATGAGCCATTTCCGGCAAAGGGTCTGCAACGGAATAACTGTTGCGTTAAGGCGCTCAGATTTGGGTC
>CAKKRN010000106.1 GCA_919902745.1 Syntrophaceae bacterium
CCCCTTCAGTTTCCGGAAGATGCCGTCCAGTTTATCGGTAAGATTCTCAAACATGTTTGGCTCTCATAACGGACCCGTCTCTATTGATTTTCCGCTCCCGTTCTCAATTACCGCCATTTTTTCCGGAGGAGCGGACCACGCACTTAACACCGCGGATTTTTCCGGCAATCTGATCGGCTGCCGCCTTCGCCTTTTCCCGGTTTTCAAAACCACCGACGATCACGCGAAACCACGCCCCCTTGCCGGGAAGCTCCTTCATTACCACCCGAGAGGTAAAGCCCAGGGGGCTCAATTTCTCCATCATCTGTTCCGCTTTTCGGCTCTCCTGGTAAGCGGCCACCTGAATCTCAAAACGCCCCTTCTCCGGGGTTCCCCCCCGATCCGTCAGTATTCCGGCCGGCACGGCCGCCGAAACCTTTGCCCCGGACTCCATTGCCGCTCTCTTTTCCGGCGGCGGGTTTGTCTTCTTCCCTTCCCCTTCCCTGCCGGGAACCGGGAGATCTGTATTTCCGTTCGTCCCGCCGGCGGATGCCGCCGACGGCGCCGGCATCGCGGGTTTCCCCGTCAAAGCGGGGGGTGGCGCGGAGCTCTCCGGGGGCATATCCTTCACGGCGCCGGCCGTTTTACCCGCCTGCGTCCCCCCTTTTTTGCCCGCCAAGGTGTCATAAAACGTCAGACCGAAGCTCTCTTCTCCGCCGGTCGGTTCGCCCTTTGCGCTCGATTCAGCCGGCGGCGGCGCCCTTTCCCGCTGCGGCGCGGACGCAAACAGGCGATCATAAATCAGCTCGGCCATGCCGGCGGAATACCTCTCCGGATAGGCCTCCATGTGCTTGCCAACAAGGATCCCCAGCAGGAACATCGAAAAGAGCAGCAGGGAGATCCCGCCGATAAACAGGATCAGCCCCGGTTTTCCCAGCCTGAGTTCGAACGCGCGCCTGTTTTTCGCCGCCATGATTATCCCGCTACATCTTCTCCGGTGTCGAGACCCCCAGCATGTTCAGGGCATTCTTCAGGACCGTGAGGACGGACCTGACCAGAAACAACCGCGCGCCGGTCAGCGCGCCGTCTTCGGATATGACTTTGTTACTTTTGTAATAGCTGTGAAAAATGGCTGCCAGATCGTTCAGGTAAAAGGTCAGGCGGTGGGGCTCCAGCGTCCGCGCCGCCCCTTCCACCACCTCGGGAAAGCGGGTGATCGCCTTGATGAGGTCGGTCTCCTCCGGCAGCCGCAGAAGAGAGACGTCCGCCTCGCCGGCCGCCGGCGCCGCAACTCCCCGTTCGGCCGCCATCCGGAGGATGCTGCAGATCCGGGCATGGGCGTACTGGACGTAATAGACGGGATTTTCGTTCGACTGCCTCTTGGCCAGTTCCAGATCGAAATCGAGGTGGCTGTCGGAACGCCGCATCAGGAAGTTGTAGCGCGCCGCATCCCTCCCCACCTCGTCGACCACCTCGCGAAGGGTGACGAACTCCCCGGAGCGGGTGGACATGGCCGCCGGTTTGCCGTCCCGGAGGAGGTTGACGAGCTGCACCAGGATTATCTTCAGGGCCTCCTTCTCATGGCCGAGCGCCTGCACCGCGGCGGACATCCGGGGGATGTACCCGTGGTGGTCGGCGCCCCAGATGTCGATCACCGTCTCGAAACCCCGCAGGAACTTGTTCCGGTGGTAGGCGATGTCGGCGGCGAAATAGGTCGGGGCCCCGTTCTGCCGGACGACGACCCGGTCCTTCTCATCCCCGAAGGCGGTGGTCCGGAACCATAGGGCCTCGCCTTCTCGATAGATGAAACCCTTCTCTTCCAGATCCCGGAGAAGCTTTTCAACGCCTTCGTCCCGGTAGAGCTCCCGTTCGCTGAAATAGAGGTCGAACACGACGCCGAAGGTCCGCAGATCCTCTTTGATTCCTTCCAGGATGGCGCCCGCGGCATAGTCGGTGAAAAGCGGAACCACCTTGGCCGCGTCCTGGACCAAGTGTTTTTCCCCGTCCCGCTTGAGCAATTCCGAGGCCAGGTCGCGGATGTAATCCCCCCGGTAGCAACCTTCGGGAAACTCCGCCGTCCCGCCCAGCAGTTCCCGGTAGCGCAGCAGAACCGATTTACCCAGGTTGTCCATCTGGTTTCCCGCATCGTTGATGTAATATTCCCGGAAAACCTGATAGCCGACGGCCGCAAGGATGTTCGCCACGACATCGCCCACGACGGCCCCGCGCGCATGACCGATATGGAGCGGTCCCGTGGGGTTGGCGCTGACGAACTCCACCTGGACCCGCCGTCCTTTTCCCAGATCCGACGATCCGTAGCGATCCCCCTGCCGTTCGACGGCCTCGAGGAGCGTGGTCAATCCCCCCTCCCGGACAAAAAAGTTCAGAAAGCCGGGTCCGGCGATCTCCACCTTCTCCAGCACCCCATCGCGATCCTCGATCCCTTCCAATAGGATCTTCGCGATCTCGCGGGGATTCTTTTTCGCCTGGGAGGCGAGGATCATCGCGATGTTGGAGGCGTAATCGCCGTGGCCGGGATCCCTCGTCAGCTCCACTTCGATCCGGGGGGGCGCCACCGGAGGCAGGAACCCTTTGTCGATGCCCGTCTGAATCGATTGTTCGAGAAGTTTTACCAACGCCTGTTTCATGCCATACCATTCCTACATATGAAAAAAGTTGGCCGCAAGGCCAACCCGTCGCCTTATGAATTCACCGAAAACCGCCGTGCACAAGGAGCGGCGCCTTCTCCCTTGTGGGTCACCCCGAACCGCCTAAGGCCCGGCCCCGCCTTTCGCCCGACAATCGATTGCGCTCTGCTTTACGGAGGGAGATCACGCCGGGTTAGCTCTCCCGGCACGCCCTTTCCGCCGCGTCGATATCCTTCTCCTTGATGGAAAGGTCGCGCGAATAATCGGGGCAGCGGACGCAGCCCGATGCGTCGGTCGCGATGCTGTACCGCTTCTGGCAATTCTCGCGCCATGCGCAGATCGAGCAGTACCTCTTCTCCGTCCCCATGATCCTTACAACCCCTGAGCAGCCGTTTCCCGTTGCAGTT
>CAKKRN010000107.1:0-2258 GCA_919902745.1 Syntrophaceae bacterium
TCCAGCACGGCGAGGTGTTCGTGACCGACGACGGCGCGGAGACCGACCTCGACCTCGGCCACTACGAGCGATTCACCAGCACCCGGATGGGCAAAGGGAACAACCTCACGACGGGGCAGGTCTATTTCTCGGTGATTACCAAGGAGCGGCGGGGCGACTACCTGGGAAAGACCGTCCAGGTGATCCCCCACATCACGGACGAGATCAAGGATTACATCAAGAAGACCGCCGACGGCTTCGACGTGGCGATCGTCGAAATCGGCGGCACCGTGGGCGACATCGAGAGCCTTCCCTTCCTGGAGGCGATCCGCCAGTTCCGCAACGAGGCCGGGCGGGAGAACGCGATCTTCATCCACCTGACCTGGGTCCCGTTCATCAAGACGGCGGGCGAGGTCAAGACGAAGCCGACGCAGCACAGCGTCAAGGCCCTCCGGGAGATCGGCATCCAGCCGGACATCCTTCTCTGCCGGACGGAGAACTTCCTCTCCGATGCGATCAAGGCCAAGATCGCCCTCTTCTGCAATGTGGAGGTGGCGGCGGTCTTCACCGCTAAGGACGTGGCCTGCATCTACGAGGTTCCGCTGATCTTTCACCGGGAGGGGGTGGATCAGAAGATCGTCGACCTGCTGAACATCTGGACCGGCCGGCCCCACCTCGGGGCGTGGGAAAACGTGGTCGAACGGTTTCTCCACCCGGCCCATGAGGTGACGATTGCGATTGTGGGAAAATACGTCAATCTGACCGACTCTTACAAGAGTTTGAACGAGGCCCTCTGCCACGGCGGGATCGCCAATGACTGTCGGGTGAACCTCCGCTTCGTCGACTCCGAGAAGATCGAGAAAGAGGGCATGGGAAAGGCGCTGGAGGGCGCCGACGGGGTCCTCGTCCCCGGCGGATTCGGAAACCGGGGGATCGAAGGGATGATCACCGCCATCGAACAGGCCCGAACCCGGGGAATCCCCTTCTTCGGGATTTGTCTCGGAATGCAGATGGCGGTTGTGGAGTATGCGCGGAATGTCTGCGGTCTTGCCCGGGCGAACAGCTCCGAGTTCGATGAGGCTACCCTTTATCCGGTGATCGATCTTCTGCCTGAGCAGAAGCAGATCACCGAAAAGGGGGCGTCGATGCGCCTTGGGGCCTACCCATGCGTCCTCGAAAAGGACTCCTTTGCCTGCGCCGCTTACGGGGAGAAGGAGATCGGCGAGCGGCACCGCCACCGCTATGAATTCAACAATACATTCAAGGATGCGCTTGTTGAAAGGGGGCTCCGGATCACGGGCGCCTCGCCCGACGGATCTCTTGCCGAGATCGTCGAGATCGAGGGGCATCCCTGGTTTCTCGGCTGCCAGTTCCATCCCGAGTTCAAATCCCGGCCGACAAGCCCCCATCCGCTCTTCAGCCATTTCATCCGGGCGACCCTCCAGGGAAGAAAGGTGTAATAAAATTGGTGAATGATGTGGATCCGGAGCGGCCAATGAACACGGCGGATAATATGCCCACGGTCCTGCTGATCGCGACCTTTGATACCAAGGCCGAGGAGGCTTTGTACCTCCAGCGGAAAATGGAGTCCCTGGGATGCAGGGTGCTCTCGATGGATGTCGGGATTCTCGAGGAAAGCGGGACGGTAACCGATATCAATCGCCACCAGGTTGCGGAAGCGGGAGGATCATCGATCCGCGAGATGGTCGCCTCCGGGGACAAGGGAAAGTGCATCGACGCCATGCGGAAGGGGGCCTGCGCGCTGTCGCGGAAGCTTTACGACGCGGGAGAGTTCCAGGGCGTCATCTCGATCGGCGGCGCGCAGGGGACCGATATCGGGACCGCGGCGATGAGGGGGCTTCCGTTCGGCGTTCCGAAATTCATGGTTTCCACCGTCGCCTCCGGCAGGGCGACGTTTGGGCCGTTTGTGGGAACGAAGGACATCATCATGATGCACTCCGTGGCCGACATCCAGGGCGTCAATTTCATGACCCGGCGGGTGTTCGACAATGCGGCGGCGGCGGTCTGCGGCATGGTCAGAAATTTACGGGGACATGATGCGGCATCGTGTCCCCGTAAATTCCCGGTGGCCCTTTCGATGCTCGGCACCGTTACGCAGGGGGCGATGAGGGCGAAGAGACTTCTATCGGAAAGGGGATACGACGCCATCGCGTTTCATCAGAACGGGACGGGCGGGGTCGCCATGGAGGAGATGATCCTTGAGGGGATTTTCAAAGGCGTGCTCGACCTCAATCTCCACGAACTGGGAGATTCCGTGG
>CAKKRN010000107.1:2358-3750 GCA_919902745.1 Syntrophaceae bacterium
GGGATTTTCAAAGGCGTGCTCGACCTCAATCTCCACGAACTGGGAGATTCCGTGGCGAAAGGCCTTCATGCCTCGATCCGGGATTGTCGGCTCACATCGGCAGGGGCGCTCGGGATCCCCCAGGTGGTCGTGCCGGGAAGCATCAATTATGCGGTCATGGGGCCCGTTGAAACGCTTTCACCGGAAATTCGGGAAAGGAAATATATTGTCCATAATTCCCAACTGACCCTGGTGAGGCTTTCCAGGGAAGAGCTTCAAAGGACGGCGATGATTATGGCGGACCGGCTCAACATGGCCAAGGGACCGACCCACGTTTTCATCCCGCTGCTTGGTTTTTCATATCCCGACCATCCAGGGCGGGGACACTGGGATCCCGAAGACAACGGGTTGTTTATCCGCGCATTGAAATCGCGCCTTTCCTCTTCGATACCGTATGACGAAATCGACCGGCACATCAACGACGATGCGTTCATCGATACCGTGGTGGATGCACTCGTGCGATTCATGAATCCATAGGAGGCTTGCATGACAGCGAAAAAAAGGGAACTCTCCGGTGTCCTGACCCCGATGGTTACCCCTTTCAAGAATGACAGGGTGTGGTTTCAAGGTCTCATCGACAATGTGGAAAAGATGAACGGGACCGGCCTGACGGGGTATTTTGTTCTCGGAACAAACGGGGAATACAAGTCCCTTTCCGTCGAAGAACGTTTCAAGGTATTGGAAACGGTCGTCAAGCACAGGGCGAAAGACAAGGTTGTGATGGCAGGGATGGGTTTTGAAAGCACAAAAGAGACCATCGATATGACCTTGAGGGCGGCGGATGAAGGCGCCGATATGGTCAGCCTCCTCATGCCCCATTTTTTTGCGAAAAAGATGACCCCGGATCTGCTTGCGGGGTATATCGCCGATGTGGCGGATGCCTCTCCGGTCCCGGTGCTGCTGTACAACAACCCTTCGGTCGCGGCGGGCGTCACGATCAGAGCCGATCTGATCCATCTCGTGAAAGACCATCCGAATGTGATCGGCATCAAGGACAGCTCGAGCGAAACCTACCGGCAGAATCTTGAGGCGGCAAAGGGAAAGATGTTCGTTCTTGCGGGCACCGCGAATTATTTTCTGGATCTGCTGCGGTCCGGCGGGACCGGCGGGGTGCTTTCGCTCGCGAACGTTTTTCCCGACGCCTGTGTGGAGTTGTATACCCTGTTCACGGAGGGCAAAACGTCAGAGGCGGAAGAGCTGAATGCATCTCTGATCGCTTTGAACAAGGAGGTATCCGGTTCGTTCGGTGTTGCCGGCGTCAAGGCGGCGATGGATCTCTGCGGATTCTGCGGAGGCTTGCCGAGAAAGCCGCTTCTCCCGCTGAATGCAGAGCAGTTGGAAACGCTGAAGAAC
>CAKKRN010000108.1 GCA_919902745.1 Syntrophaceae bacterium
CATCGGAATCATTATAAGAGAAAAAACTGGACTCCCCCCAGCTCTTGCAAAGTTGGATGCTAAAGAATTTCGCTATCCATATCACAATTTTCGAGGAATAAACATCAATGATAATGGATTGAAATCAAGCATTTTCTGCAATGGCGATGGTTTACTGATTACAGGAAGCTATACGTATGAACGTCTGTCCGCTTAATCCTTTCCCGGATTCACTTGATCATGCGCAAGGCTGCGTTTGTATCTTCAAGATCGAAGGCATTAGGGTCAAATTCGCCGCCGACCCACTCAAGATAATCTTCGTGCTCTTTGTGTTTGGGATCACTGATTGCCGCAAGGAATTCGGCGTAACCCCACACTCCTCCCACGTCCTCCGGTGGACAAGCCCCTTTTCCCTTAAGGCAAACCGGATGCTTCAGCATCGGATCGGGCGGCAATATCTTTTCTACAAGGATTTCATGTTCCCACCCATCTCCGAAATCGTAGTCGTACAAGAACTTCACCTTTTCCTGTGTTGCAACCTGTTCCAGGCGCACCCTTCGGGAGTCTCTGTCGCCAGACTCCTCCCAGTCTGAGCCAGGATAAGGAAAGCTGTATCTCTCTTCTCCCACTGCAAAGCAGTGCAGATGGCAGTCCATCCAGCCCATGACATCCTGGAGAACCCGATGCAGATGGGCCAGCGTAAAATGGCCGGGTACCAGAAAGCGCCGCCAGATGGCCGGCTTATGACCTTTCAGTGTAATTTTCAACTGGTAAACAGGTCCGATTTCCTTCGTTTTAGCCATGACAACCTCCTATTGTTCCATATCTTTATGTCTCATGCGCCCGGTTGTATGATAATTGGGGTCAGCCACTCATATTGCAAGTCAATCATATCAGAATGATCGGGGAAATAACATCATTGATTCCGGTATGGAAAGAGAGTAACGCAAAGCTCATCGCTGTCGGCCTCCTTCAGAGCCGTCCGAATTGCCAAGTGGCGCCGCGGGGCCGTCTTGCGGTGGGACGTGCGAGTTCTGCAAGTTCTTGAGTTCATTACGCAGAATTACATACTGCCATTTCCGTCCCGTTCTGGTTTTCAGTCCGCGCTCATTCAAGAGCTCAACAATGCGCCGCATCTTCGTGCCCTTTTGGACTTCATCGAGGGCGAAGCGCAGACCCGCATGGAACTGCTCTCGGTAAACCTCTTTCACGGGAAGCGCCGGCTCAGGCAAGGGGGACTGCGGGCTTGCCAAGGGCCTTGGATTTAACACTTCGCTGGCTTTTGCGCGAAGCTTGACTTGCATGTCGGCATAGACGGGACAGTCGCTGCTGCACTGCGCCCGGAAACTGTTGTTGGCGCACTGACAGAGAAACGGAACGGCGGATCTGTAGATGTACCGGAGGTTGGATTTCGTGCTGTGCCGTATGGCCGCCGGCGATCTTGGGGAGATCGATAAGAGCATGATTGTGCAGTAGTCAATCAGCCAGCCGCAGGATTCTTCTTCGCTCAGCCCGGCGTGCCTGGACCATGCCGCCATGTACTGGGTGATGTCTTGACGTTGCGGCGCAATCTCACCGGCAGAGAAGCGAGCCAAACCGAGGCCGTTCTCGACCAAATCCCGGATGCAAGGATAGATCGTGTCCTTGCCCCGGTCGCCCAGCAGGGTGTTCAGTCTGATCAGAAAGGGAATCTCCACAGTCGTCATGTTTG
>CAKKRN010000109.1:0-5981 GCA_919902745.1 Syntrophaceae bacterium
CGATGGTTGGAGATACTTTGTCTGCAGAAGTCGGGAGATATTTTTTAGAGAATCGTAAGCCTTCTCCACCGTATCGAAGCCATCGGGGTTCATCAGCGCGCAGGTCGCCGGCATCAGAATGCTTTGGGAAAGGAGCTGCGGCAGATCAAAACCGGCCATTTCCAATTCCCGCCAGAGCGTTTCGATGCGATGGATGAGGCCATCCGTAGATTCATTGATGAATTCATCATAGTTTGCCGGCACCAGCCCCCAGCCGAACATCCCGCCTTTACCCAGAAATCCATTGATCCCTTCCCGGTATTTGACGAATATCTCTCCGCAGTTGTAGGCATTGAACGAAAGGATGTCGATATCGAGATGGAGCAGAAAATCCCAGTCGGGATTGCCGCAGAGGTGGATGCCCCGGGGATGTTCGATCTGGGCCAGGAAGCCTTCCAAATCGACGCGCGCCATATCTGCGGTATAGCCGGATATGGCGCTGAAGATGGACTGGAGTCCCGGTTCGTCGATAAAAAGAAAGGCACGGGGATTTTTTTCTTTCAGTTCGCGCAATTGGCAGTTGGCCTTCCTTGCCATGAAGTCAAAGAGGATCGAGTGCACCTCGTCATTGTAAATGATCGGCTTCCTGTTTTCGTCCAGCACATTCAGGCCGAAGCTCACCGGGCCTTCCAACTGGCCGCGTATGGACACGTAAGGGGATAAATCCAAGGATAAAAATTGATGATAGGTGGCGGAAAACCAAGGGGACATCCGAAAAAAATCTTCATTTTCCAGATTCATCAGCGCATTTTCCAGTTCGGCATAAAATTTTTCCGTACTGAAATGGAGCTTGCGATTTTCCGGTTCCAGAACGATGCCGGGGAAATTCTCCGAGGCCTGAACGTACATGTCTTCGAAATAATCCATCTTCGGCAGTTGCGGCCAGAAGGGGATGTCGACGCTCATCGCCACGGATAGCGCTCTCTCCATCTCTTTATGCGGCAGGATCCCCATCCCGGTGGTGATCAGATTCCCGGCAAAAGGCATGAGCATATGGGTCATGGCGCGTTTCCTCAGATTCAAAAAAAATTCAAAAAAATTCCCTTGACAGTATAGTGTGGACTGTTAAAATACGCTATAGCTCACGGTCGATAATATCGTAAAAAAGCCCCAGATCCTGTTACTCCCGCGGAAGCGGGTATCCATAGCATATTTAATAACCGGGTTTGCGCCTTCACCGGAACGACGAAAAGGGTCCGAAATCGACCTTTTGCGAGGGCGTCACTGTTGAAAATTTTAAAAAAAGGGGGGAAATAAAATGAACGATCGAAAAGTAAAAGTGGTTGTTGCGGTTTTTTTCCTGTGTCTTTTTTTTGGCTGGTCGCAGATCTATGCCCAAGTCAAGCCTGTCGGCCCCCCGATGACCATAAAGATCTCCCATCAATGGCCGGGGGGGACCATCGACAAAGGCGATTTCCGGGACAGGCTTTGCCGCCTGTTTGCGAAGAAAGTGGAGGAAAAGACCGGGGGCGCCCTGAAATTCGAGATTTATCCCGCTTCCGCCCTTTTCAAGGCGGTGCCGCAGTATGATGCCATGCTGAAGGGCGCGCTCGACATGTCCGTTTATCCTCTCGATTACGCCGCCGGGAAGATTCCCCAGCTCTCCATCACCCTCATGCCCTGCATCGTCAAGGATCATCACCAGGCCATGCGCTGGAAAGATGCGCCCATCGGCAGGGAAATCGAGAAGCTTTGCGAAGACAACGGGATGAAGATCATCACCTGGGCCTGGTGCGGCGGCGGCATGGCCGGCAAGGCCAAACCTCTGATAAAACCGGAGGATATGCGGGGGGTGAAAATCCGGGCCGCGGGAAAGATGTTCGAGAGGATGCTCCATGATTCCGGGGCCGGCATCTCCAGCATGCCTTCCGGCGACATATATTTCGCCCTGCAGACCGGGGTTCTGGACGCCTGCATGACCTCTTCTTCTTCCTTTGAATCTTACCGCATCTACGAGCAGGTGAAGTACTACACCTCCCCGCGCATCACTACGACCTGGTATATGTTCGAACCCCTGGCGATGAGCATGGTCACCTGGAAGAAACTGTCTCCGGAGCAGCAGAAGATCGTAGTGGAAGTCGGCAAAGAACTCGAGAAGTTTGCGCTGGAAGAGGCCATAAGAGACGATACCGAGGTGACGAACCTGTTCAAGTCCAAAGGCGTAACCGTTCATGACATGACTCCGGAGGAGTTCAAAGTCTGGGCGGAAACAGCCAAGAATACCGCCTGGAAGGAATACAGCGAAAAGGTGAAAGGCGGGAAAGAACTGCTCGAAAAGGCGCTGAATGTAAAATAACTCAGGAGAGCGAAAGACGATCGTAACCCATAATCCAATTTGCAAGGGGAGCCGGGACGCTCCCCTTGTCAATTGATAAAGGAGTCGTTATGACGATGAAATTTCTCCGGGGGGTGATGCAGGGGATCGAAAATCTTAACCGCAGTTTGTATT
This sequence comes from Syntrophaceae bacterium, assembly GCA_919902745.1. Classification (GTDB taxonomy): domain Bacteria; phylum Desulfobacterota; class Syntrophia; order Syntrophales; family UBA5619; genus UBA5619. The sequence continues at coordinate 2,489 of CAKKRN010000109.1, forward strand.
ATATAAGTAGCCTGGCCATTTTGCTTTCCGCCTTCATCCTCACCTACGAGGTGATTGTCCGGTACGTCCTGAGAATACCCACTATCTGGGAGATCGAAACATCTGTTTACCTGACCGTCATGGCCACTTACCTGGGAGCGGCGTATGGTCTGAAAGACGGCGCCCACATCAATATCGACATGATAACCCGGCTTCTTCCCAAAGGATTTACCGAAAAGTTGTCGCTGGCCACCTCGATGATCGCCCTTGTTTTCTGCCTGCTTCTGGCCTGGAAAGGCTGGGGTATGTGGTGGGAAGCCACCGCCAAGGGCTGGCGTTCGGAGTCCTTATGGGGTCCGCCTCTTACCATCCCCTATTTTTTTCTTCCGCTGGGCATGACCCTTTTATCCCTCCAATATATCGTTCTGATTTCCGAAATAATCGAGAAGAGAGGAGGGAAGAACCATGGATCCTAACATTCTGGGAATCATCGTCGGGCTGGTTTCCCTCGTTTTTCTTTTCAGTGGCATGCCCATTGCCTTTGCCCTGGGCGTTCCCTCCGTGCTTTTTATCCTGCTGTTCATGGACAGCCACCAATTCGACCTCATCGCCCACACGATGTATGACGGGCTGAATGACTTTGGTCTCTTGGCCATCCCCTTGTTCATCCTTATGGGTTCCATCATCGCCTCAACCAAGACGGGAGCGGATCTTTACGAGGGCCTGCACCGGTGGCTCCACCGTCTTCCCGGAGGACTGGCCGTCAGCAACATCGTTGCCTGCGCCATTTTTTCCGCCCTCTGCGGGTCCAGCCCGGCAACGGCCGCCGCCATAGGCACGATGGGCATTCCGGAGATGCGCAAACGGGGATACCCCGATTCCCTGGCCACCGGTTGTATCGTCGCCGGCGGGACCCTGGGAATTCTCATTCCGCCCAGCGTCACCATGATCATCTACGGCATTGCCACCCAGACCTCCATCGGCAAACTTTTCCTGGCCGGTGTCATCCCCGGGATCGTGATCACCATCATGATGTGCATCTGGGTGGTTTTATATTCCCAATGGGCCAGGAGGAAGAGGACCAGGGAAGGAGTAAATCCGTCTATATCCGAAGGCACAGGCACTGAGTTCTTTGAAAATGTCACATATTCCTGGAAGGAAAAGGTGTCGGCCATCAGTCGCGTTGCACCGTTCATCTTTTTGATTGTCATCATCATGGGCAGTCTCTATGGCGGCTGGGCCACCCCGAGCGAGGCGGCAGGCGTCGGTTCGGTGGCGGCCCTCTTTCTTGTCATGGCCATCTACAAACTCAGGGTCAAAGACTACGAAAAGGTACTGCACATGACCATCAAGGAAAGCACCATGATCCTGATGATCATCGCCGCCTCTTTCCTCTTCGGGGCCGTCATGACAAAGCTCTACATCACCCAGTCGATTATCAACGCCATCGTCGGCGCGGGTCTCTCCAAGTGGTCGCTCATGATCATGATCAACATCTTCATGCTGGTTTTGGGGTGCTTCATGCCCCCCGTGGCGATCATCCTGATTCTGGCGCCCATTTTGTACCCTGTGCTTGTCAAGTACGGATTCGATCCCATCTGGTTCGGGGTCATCATGACGATCAACATGGAGGTGGGATTAATCACTCCGCCGGTAGGTCTGAATCTTTATGTCGTCCAGGGGATCGCCCCCGATGTGCCTTTAAGCCGGGTGCTTGTCGGTTCTTTCCCTTTTGTGCTGATCCTTCTGTTAGGGATAGTAATTTGCTCGATCTGGCCGGAATTGACCCTTTGGCTGCCGAATAAAATGATTACACGCTGAAAAAGCGGACACTCTTGTAAATAGCCGAGATCACCCGGCGAATTGTTGCCGCAGGATGTTCTTCTGGACCTTGCCCATGCTGTTGCGCGGCAGTTCGTCGATAAAATGGACGCGCTTCGGCGCCTTGAAGTTGGCAAGGGCGCCCTTCAATGCGTGAATGATACTGGTTTCGGTCGCAGCCGCGCCGTTCGGGTTCTTCTGGCGTACGACCGCCGCAACAACAGCCTCGCCGAAGTCCGGATGGGGTACGCCGAAGACGGCGGATTCAAAAACGCCCGGCATGGCGTCGATCATCTCCTCGATTTCCTTCGGATAGACGTTCAGCCCCCCGCTGATGATGAGATCCTTTGAACGGCCGATGATCGAAATGTAGCCATCTTTGTCCCGTTTGCCCATGTCCCCTGTCTTGAAAAAACCGTCCGCGGTGAACTCCTCGCTGGTCTTTTCCGGCATCCGCCAGTAGCCGCGGAAAATGTTATCCCCCTTGACCTCAATTTGGCCGATCTCGCCGATCTCTGCCGGCCGGTTTTCGGCGTCGGCAATCCGGATCGACACGCCCGGCAGAGGAAAACCGACCGTTCCCCCCCGCCGTTCGTCGTCGTATGGGTTGGAGGTAAACATGTTGCCCTCCGTCATGCCGTAGCGTTCGAGAATCGTGTAACCGGTACGGGTTTTAAACTCCTCAAACGTTTCCATCAGCAACGGCGCCGAACCGGAGATGAAAAGACGCATGTTGGAGCACAGTTCCCGTGTAAACCCTTGATCCGCGAGCAGGCGCACATAGTAGGTCGGCACGCCCATGAACACCGTCGCCCGGGGCAGCAACGCGAGGGCGCGTTTGGCATCGAATTTTGGTTCGAAGAACATCGGGCTGCCGTTCATCAGGCTGCAGTGGGTGGCGACAAACAGCCCGTGGACGTGAAAGATCGGCAGCATGTGTAAAAGGACGTCTCCGGATCGGAACCCCCAGTAGCGATGGAGCACCTTGGCATTGGATGCCAGATTCCGATGGGACAGCATGGCCCCCTTGGAGCGCCCGGTCGTCCCCGAGGTATAGAGGAGTGCGGCGAGATCCTCTCCGGTGCGCGCGACGGTTGTAAAATGATCCGGCCGTGATGAGGCCGCTTCCGCCAAGCTGCCGCTGCCGTCGTCATCCAATTCAAGCAAATGGGTTACGCCGGCTTTTGCCGCCAGTTCTTCGGCCAGCGCCCGGATCTGCGGTCGGCAGACGAAGACGCGGGGTGTGGCATCGCCCAGGAAGTACTCGATTTCGTGACGCTGATAGGCGTCATTCATCGGCAGGTAAACGGCGCCGGCCCGCAGGGCGCCCAGGTAGAGAAAGAGCGCCTGCGGGGATTTTCTCACCTGTACGGCGACGCGGTCTCCAGGTTGCACACCCAGCGCTGCTAACAGGGCGGCGTATCGTGCCGATTCGCGTTGCACCCTTCCGTAACTGATTTGAGAACCGTCGGGCAATATCAGGCAGGGTGCATCCAGGTTTTCCGGAAAGCAGGACTGAAGAATTTCGTACAGGTTTTCGTTCATACGCCTACTCCTAATAATCCTGTGATATCCAACAGAAGAACGAATAACATGAAGAATACGTTTAACAACACCAGCCTTGCCAGTTTTGATTGATCGTTTTGCTCAGCGTCTGGTTCATCCGGTTCGGAGGCTACGAAGATCGGCCCTG
>CAKKRN010000109.1:6081-8251 GCA_919902745.1 Syntrophaceae bacterium
ATTCTGGCATCGAGACGCTTGCGTGAGATCGGAAAGGGCGTCTTCAGCTCCTGCGCAAACAGGGAGACCTTGTACTCCTCGATCATCCAGACGAGATCCTCGATCGCCTTGCGTTTTTCCTCAGAGGCATAGGAGGGGAGACCTTCGCCGATCTCCCGAAGACGGTCGCTCAGTTCACGGATTTCCGCCGCACGGGACAAAACCTTTTCCAGATGGACGGCGCCCCTCTCCGCACGGAGGGCGAGGGCGCGGAGATACCTGCCGATATGGACGAGACGTTCGGCGTCGTACCGGATCAGGAAATCGGCCGGGAGGAGAGTGGCCAGTTCTTCCCGCAGACCGGCGAGAAACGCGAGGAACGGCCGGCTGCCGCGGTTGGCGATCTCGAGCGTGCGGAACAGCTCCGTAACGTCATAGAGGCTCTTCAAAAGCGGCCGTGCCGCCTTCAGGACCCCCTGACCTCTTGGGAGAAGCAGCGGACGGACCCTTTCGGCATGGGAGGCAAATGCCTCCGCGGTTCGGACATCCGCTTCAAGAAGGTCGTGCATCACCTTTTCGCACAGCGCGTTCTCCAGGACTTTGGCGCCGCCGAAGGCCGCGGCCCAGAGCTTCAGATCGCCCACCGGGGCGAGCCCCTTGCGCAGGTGGCGCAGCTCTTCCCGGAAACGCAGAGCGAAGAGCGCCTTCACGCCCAGGCGGTGCGCGCGGAGCGCCTCCGGGGCGGACCGGAAGAGACGAAGAGAAACGCCATTCTCGTCCGCATCGAGGGCCGGATATGCGACGCCCTGCCGCATCCTTTCGCCCCGTAGCGGAATACTCTCCGCCAGGTCGCCGAAATCCCACGTCGTCAGGCCGGTCTTTTCCCAGGTTTTTCGGGCTTTCGCAAAGGCCCGCGATTCCTCTTCGTCGATGAAACCTCTCTCCAGGATGGCGATATCGCGTCCCGCCGCCAGCTCCCGGTCCTTCCCGTCCACGACGGAAAAGCGAAGCTTCAGGTGCTCATCCAGGGCATCGTGGGTCCAACGGTCGGCGGGAATATTCACGCCGAAACGTTTGTAGAGAAAACGGCCGAGGGCGGTGAGCAGCGCCCCTTCCCGCGGCATCTCCTTCAAAATAATATCGCGGGTCTCGGTAAGCGGCATAAGCTTCTTACGAAACTCCTTCGGAAGTCCGCGGAGGAGGGCGGCGATCTTCTCTCGGAGGAGGCCGGGAACCGCCCAATCGAGGGCGGCTGGGGGGAGGGAAGGCGCCGCCTGAACGGGGATCTTCAGTGTGATGCCGTCCGCCGGTTTTCCCGGATCGAAGCGATAAACGCAGTCCAAACGCCAGCCGCCTGCCGACACCGCTTCGGGAAAGAGGGCAATCTCCTCCGAATCGGGTGATTGGATCAGCAGATCTTCCTCCCGCATCCGGAGAAAGGCGTCGCCGCCGCGGTCGCGGACAAGCCGCTGGAGCGTCCGGATGTCGAAGATCCCGGGGAGGCGCTTTTCATAAAATTGGGCCATCTCCTCCTCCCCGACGAGGAGGTCGTGACGACGCACCTTTTCCTCCATGCCGGCGATCTTCTCGATCAGCGTCCGGTTGTGGACAAGGAAGGGGAGAGGGGGCTGAACCTCACCCTCGACAAGGGCGCTCCGGATAAAGATCCGGGAGGCCTCCACGGGATCGATCCGGCCGTAGGAGACGGCCCTGCCGGGGACGATCACCAGACCGAAGAGGGTTACCTGTTCGGAGGCAACCACCTCGCCCCGGCTCTTCTCCCAGTGCGGGGCAAAATAGGTGCGGCGGCAGAGCCCCCCGCCCAGTTCCTCCAGCCAGACGCTTTCGATGTTCGCCACGGTCCGGGCGAAGAGGCGCGAGGTTTCAACCATCTCCGCCGCGACGATCCAGTTCCCGGCGCGGTTGAAGAGGCCGGATCCCGGAAAAATCATCGCCTGCCTTCCTTGGGTCGCCGTGTAGAGGTTCTTCTCCTTTTTCACGGCAATATGGCCAAGATAGCCGCTCAGGATGGAACGATGGATCGCATTGTAGAGATCGACCCCTCCTTTTTTGGTTGAATCAGTCTTTGCCGAAAGAAATTTCTGCTCCGTCAGGATCGTCCGGAGCTGGTCATGGACATCCCGCCATTCCCGAATGCGCCGGTACGAGAGGAAGTGCTCCCGGCAGAAGC
>CAKKRN010000110.1 GCA_919902745.1 Syntrophaceae bacterium
GGCTGACACGGAGATGTCAACCTGCTTTCCAGACACAAAACTGACTAAAATCATTTCGGACACAAAAGGGGCAATCATGAGCAAAGATTACATTCTGGCAATTGATAGCGGCACTCAAAGCGTGCGGGCGATGCTATTTGACCTTAAGGGCAACCTGGCTGCCAGAAGCCGCGTGCCGTTGGAAGCGTACCTTTCCGATCATCCCGGCTGGGCAGAGCAGCACCCGGAATATTACTGGAAATCACTGTGCAAGGCTTGCCAACAGCTTTGGCAGCAAACCAAAGTCCCCCAAGAAGCAATAGCCGGCGCCGCGATCACAACTCAACGCTCCACAGTAGTCAATGTTGACCGGGCAGGCAATCCCCTCCGCCCGGCCATTGTGTGGCTTGACCAGCGCCGCACGCCGGGGCAAAAACCCGTAGGCGGATTATGGGGGCTGGCCTTCAGGCTGGCCGGCATGAGCGGAACGGTAGCCTATCTACAGGCAGAAGCAGAAGCCAACTGGATTCGCACCCATCAACCGGAAATCTGGAATGCAACCCACAAGTATCTTTTTCTTTCCGGATACCTTACATACAAATTGTGCGGTAGTTTTGTGGATTCTGTGGGCTGCCAGGTGGGATACGTACCGTTTGACTACAAAAAACTGGATTGGGCCGCAGGGTGGGATTGGAAATGGCAGGCCGTTCCAATGGATCCGGCCTTGCTGCCCAGCCTGATTCCGCCTGCCGGACAACTGGGCACAATCACCCCCCGGGCCGCAGAGGCCACCGGCTTGCCCGCCGGATTGCCACTCATTGCCGCCGCCGCAGACAAAGCCTGCGAAGTCATCGGCGCGGGCTGCCTGGCCCCGCACATCGGCTGCCTGAGTTATGGCACAACGGCCACCATCAACACCACGCACAAAAAATACATAGAAGTGATACCGCTCATACCGCCCTATCCCTCTGCCGTGCCGGGCGCCTACAGCCTGGAAATCCAGATTTACCGCGGCTACTGGATGGTAAGCTGGTTCAAGCAGGAATTTGGACACCGAGAACAGCGCATTGCCGATGAACGAGGAATTGAGCCGGAAGTTTTGTTTGATGAATTGGTAAACCAGGTGCCTCCCGGTTCGATGGGGCTGATGCTGCAACCCTATTGGTCGCCGGGGCTAAAAGTGCCAGGCCCGGAAGCCAAAGGGGCCATCATCGGCTTTAGCGACGTTCACACCCGCGCGCATATCTACCGCGCCATATTGGAAGGTCTGGCCTATGCCCTGAGAGAAGGCAAAGAGCGCAGCGAACGACGCAGCGGCATTCCCATTACAGAACTGCGCGTATCGGGCGGCGGGTCGCAAAGCGATGCGGCGCTGCAAATCACGGCGGATATTTTCGGCCTGCCCACTGCCCGCCCGCACATCTACGAAACATCCGGCCTGGGCGCGGCCATAGATGCAGCCGTGGGGCTGGGCCTGCATCCGGATTTTGAAACCGCCGTGCGGGAAATGACGCGCGTGGGGCGCGTGTTCCAACCCACTCCCCGCGCGCGAGAGATTTATAACGGCCTGTATCACCGCGTTTACAAACAGATGTACGGCAAGTTGCAGTCACTGTACAAAGAAATCCAAGACATCATTTGATTTTGTCAAAGAGCGATCAAAACATT
>CAKKRN010000111.1 GCA_919902745.1 Syntrophaceae bacterium
ATGACTCTCCCGAACAGGGAGGAAAGGGGAAGATCGGATGACCAGGGACGAAGCGGAAGAACTGCTCAAGAGGTACGTGAAGAACGAACGGATGCTGGATCACAGTTACGCCTCCGAGGCGGTTCTCCGGGCGCTGGCGCGGAGGCTCGGGCGGGATGAGGAGAAGTGGGGACTCGCCGGGCTCCTGCACGACATCGACATCGAGGTCGTGGGCGGGGATCTTTCCCGCCACGGCTGCGAGGCTGTGCGGATCCTGACGGAGGCGGGGATCGACCCGGAGATCGTCGACGCGGTGAAGATGCACAACGAGGCGGTCTGCGGCGTCGCGCGCAGCACGGAGTTCCAGCATGCGCTCGCCGCCGGGGAGACGGTCACCGGCCTCGTCGTGGCGACGGCGCTGGTCTATCCCAACAAGAAGATCGCGGGCGTCAAGGTGAAGTCGATCACGAAAAGGATGAAGGAGAGGGCCTTCGCCGCTTCGGTGAACCGCGACACGATCCGGGAGTGCGAGAAGATAGGCATTCCACTGGACGAATTCGTGGGTATCGCTCTTGCCGCGATGCAGGGGATCGCCGGGCGTCTCGGGCTCTAGGAATCTACTGCGCAACGGAAATTCGGATCCCGGAAGTGCGCATTGGAGTTTTTTTCGGGGCACCCTACAACTTTGGCTAAAATTTCAGGATCAGCGGATAGACCTGCTTCGTATCCACCTCCCTGATGCTGATCCGCAGTTCCTTCGGCTTCTTGGCCTCCCCCGGATAGAAGATGAAACCATGGGCCACCTCGTGCGGGGCGACGGGCCGCTTTTCGAGGGAGCGGTTCCGGAGATCCTCCTGGATCTGCTGCCGGACATCCGATTCCCCCAGACCCTTGGCCCCGCCCAGCGTTAAACCGGCAGCGGCCCCGACCGCAGCCCCCTTCCCGGCGGCCGCAGCCACGTTCTGCCCTGTTACGATTCCGATCGCCGCACCGATGACTGCGCCGGCCGCGCCGGCCAGAAAGCCCCCCTTTACGGCCTCCGGCATAACCTTCCCAAGCTCGGTCTTCCCGGAGAGTCGGTCATAGGCCATTCTCTGATCGAGGATCGGCCAGAGGTTGGCCTCCTCATCGACAAGGAATGTTTTATCCGTCAGGATTTCCAGCGGATGGCCGCCCTTGTTGTCGAAAATAACCTGGACGGGGAGAATTCCTGCGCCGCGGATGTCGAAACCGAAGGCCGCGGTCGCCTCCTCCTTGTTATCGTACGCCTTGGCGGCAATGGTCGCGTCCGCCACGGCGGTGGCATTCGGATAGGCGGCAGGCATCTTGAAGGGCACCACCTGCCGCTCGTAGCTCGTGCACGCCGCGAGCCACACAACCGCCAGAAGCGCAGCCAGAACCGTGATATTTGCTTTTCTCATGATCTTTCTCCTTATTGATGCTGCAACGGAAACCGTTGCGCTGGATTCTACGTCGGAACGCCCGATCCGTCTTGTAACATAGGAGAAAAGAAAGGCCCTGTCAAGGACAACGCTTTAACGCGAATGGCCTCAAATAAAATGTTGCCGAAGGAGCGATCGAAAATGGATCAATCAAGGCAAATGAACTGGATTTTATGATGAAACCCTGATACAAGGACGCTTCCGCTGACCGGGCGGTTCGCCGGAAGCGGCTATTGACAACAGAACCGGACAAACAACAAAAGGAGAAAACCATGGCATCCAAGAGCAAGGAAACACGGCTGAAACAGAAGGCCACGCTGGAGGCAAAGCTTCAGAAGCGCTTGGCCCTTCTTGCCGAAAAGGGGATAGACGAGAAGAAGATCGCGCGGGACGCGCTCATTAAAGAACTGAAGGCGAAACTCAAAGAGACGGCAACCCGTCTGAGGGCGATCGCAGCCAATGTGCAGCGGACGGCGGAGCTTGCCACGGTGAAGGCTGAACGCCTGGCGAAGCCGAAGGAAGAGCCCCCCACGGCGAAAAAAGCCGCGCCGGAACCGCCCCCGGAGGCGAAGGCCAAGAAGAAAAAGAAGAAAGAAGAAGAGGCCAAGCCCCAGCAGACTTAGCCTTTTCCGTGGCCGCAACATTTGAAGACAAGCGCAAGTTTCCCCGATCCGAAACGGATCCGCCGGGCGCTCACCGGGTGGTATGACCGGCACCGGCGTAAGCCGGACTGTCCGGTCTGCCCCCTTCAAGACGACTGCAGGGCCCGGGTGCAGGGCCTCGCGCACCGCCTGCCCGTCCGGGGGAAGAAAAAGAGCATTCCCCACCGTGAGGTGGTCTCTGCCGTCATTCGCGACGGAAATGGCCGGCTTCTCATCGTCCAACGTCCGGCCCGCGGTCTTCTTGGCTCTCTCTGGAAATTTCCCGGTGGAATCCTGAATCCCGAAGAGCCTCCGGAAGAAGGCCTCGTACGGATCGCCCGGAAAGAGCTGGGCCTCGATATCGGCGTCGGCTCCCCCCTCGCCGCGGTGAAGCACGCCTATTCCCATTTCCGCATCACGCTCACCGCCTTCTCCTGCACGCTGCGGGAAGGAATACCCACCGGTTCCCCGTGGCAGTGGGCCGGAACCGGAGAATTGGAGGAACTGCCCTTTTCCAAGGCGGACCGCCTGATCGCCCGTTCCATAGCCCCCGC
>CAKKRN010000112.1 GCA_919902745.1 Syntrophaceae bacterium
GCAGACGACGAGTCGCTCGCCTGGAAAGCCAGGAGCGGAGATCTCGGCTAGGTCCTTCTCGTCGAAGAGCGACGGCTGCACCAAGCGGTCCTTGACCAGCTTCTTGATCGCCGGGGCGCGCAGGGCAGTGATCCACTCGATGCCGGGAGCGGTCTTGAGATCGTCGCGGATGCGCGCGCTGGTGAGCATGCCGCGATCCCCCACCATGACCAGTCGCTCGAGCTTGAACCGCTCGCGAACCTTCTTCACCTGCGAGGCCACCGTCTTGGGATCGCCGGTATTCCCCTCGAACACCTCGATCGCGACCGGACAGCCTTCCTTGTTGCACAGCAGGCCAAAGACGATCTGCAGCTTGCCCTTCTTGCCATCGCGATTGTGGCCCAGCTTGGCCAGGGGGCACTTGCGCCCCTCGAAGTAGGTGGAGCTCACGTCGTACAGGGCCAGCGTGCCCTCGGACAGATGCTTTGCCGCCAGCGCGTCTTCGACTGACTGCTGCAGAGGCAACAGCCAGTCCATCGCTTCGTAGAGCTCGTCCTCGTCCGCCCCCTCGATGTCGAGCACCTCGCCGAGCGTGCTCTGCTCGGTCTCGGGACTGAGACCGCGGGCGGTGGCGAGCTTGGAGCGAGGCGCCAGAATGCGCGAAGCGATCATCGCCACGTTCAGCTCTCGCTCGCGACAGTCCTTGCGCGAGAGCAGACCGGCAACTCCAAGCTGCCACAGCTTGCCCACGACCGCGGCCACGTGGCCATGGGGTCTGGTGCGGACAATCTCGAAGGCGTCCTCCAGGCTGCCACCCACGCAGGGCTGCGTGTCGCGCAGGACTGCGCGAAGGGCCTCCACCTTGGCGCGCGGCCAGCTGGAGAGGTTGGCGATCGTGCGCGACTTGACCTGGCCGTCCTCTCGGTAGCTCTCGCGAAGGAGGGTGGCAGGACGTGAGCCGCGGTTGGGGATGTCGGTGACGTACATGCCTACCTCATACCAACAACACAGCGCCTAGTCAAGCACAAATGGACGCTCGTATCGAATATTACATGCCTACGCGGCCCCAGGCAAAACACGAGCTTCTCCAGTGATTGTGGCTACTTTGCTCCTATGCTCCGGGGGAACTTCGGGCTAG
>CAKKRN010000113.1 GCA_919902745.1 Syntrophaceae bacterium
GGGGACAAGGGCAGTGCCTTTTCGACACAATAAGTTGTGACAGAATCTCCTGATAAAATCTCCTTGACATGCAAGACTCCATTTCTTATCCTCACCGCAAACAAAAGCAAGGGGTCATCCGTCCGTTTCAGTTCGATATTTTTGTAAAGCCATGAAATTGAAAGATAAAGTCGCAATCATCACCGGGGCGGGAAGAGGGTTGGGCCGTTCCGTAGCCCTGGCCTTCGCCAGACAAGGAGCGAAGGTCGTCCTTGCGGCCAGGAGCAGAGAAGAAATCGACCAACTGTCCGAACAACTGCGAGCCCTGAGAAAGGATGCCATCGCCATCCCCACGGATATCTCCGACGAGGATCAGGTGGACCGCCTGGTCAAAAGAACCCTGGAGGTCTACGGCACGGTGGATATCCTGGTCAACAACGCCGGGGCGAGAGGTTCCATAGGGCCGATTCATAACACCTCCTTGTCGGAATGGGAACAGGCCTTGAGGGTCAACCTGACCTCGGCATTCCTCTGCTCGAAAGCCGTCCTCCCGACCATGATGGGGAAAAAAGAGGGAAAAATCATCAATGTGGCCACCACGATGACGCTCAGACCCAATTTAACCCCCTACATGGTTGCAAAGGCAGGGCTTATCCACTTTGCCAAACAGCTCTCCCGCGAACTCAAAGAGTACAACATCCAGGTCAATGTCATTCATCCCGGCGTCATGGATACGCGTATGCAGGAGGAGATCAGAAAGGCCGGGACACAAGCGATCGGGACCGATATGTTTGAAAGACTCAAAGAGGAGGGCCTTTTGAAGTCGCCGGACGAGCCGGCGAAACTGATCCTCTTTCTGGCATCCAAGGCAGCCGACGGCATCAATGGAGAATATCTCTCCTTTGACGACAAAGAAGTGAAATTCCTCATTTCTCAAACTTGAGTACAGAGGTTTCCGATTTCCTCTCCCCCGACTTCCCATCCTCGTTTGATCGGAGAGGGTGAGGCGAGCGATGAACTCTATTTTTTGGGGATACCATGTTCACCAAGCTGGCAAACATTTTCAAAAATACACATCGGAACTTTGAGGCATTCCAGATTGAGGCATCCACCTACAGTTCCTTGGAATGCCGGGCCTGTCCCCGCGATATCTTCGGGGAGCGATGGATCTTTCAGAATATGTCCATGGAGACCTTTGAAAAGATCGGCCGGTTTTTTCATCTCACCCAATGGGTTTCCTTTTACGGATGGGGGGATCCCATGGAAAACGAGCATATCTTTTCGATGATTCGCCTGGCGAAGGAAAAAGGGTGTTTGACCGGCCTTTCCACCAATGGCACGCATTTGAATGACACCCTTTCCGGTCAATTGTTGTCTACGGGTCTCGATTTGATGGTGGTCTTCCTGGAAGCGGCCACCCATGAGGTTCAGGAACCCCTTGTCGCAGGATCTGATTTCAGGAGGATTCTGGAACAGGTTGAAGGATTCGTTCGTTTAAGAAATGTCCGCGGTTCCGAAACGCCGAAAGTGAAGCTCTCTTTCCCCATGACTCGAATGAATATGAAGGAACTTCCAGGACTTGTTCCTCTTGCGGCAAAAATGGGAGTGGATGAGGTGATATTCCATAACCTCGATTACCTGCCGGATGAACAATGCAACATCCTGCGCGCCTTCTATCACGAATCTCCCACCGCTATCTTTGAGCAAAGCATGGCCGAGATCCACAGATTGGCAAAAGAACTGAACCTTTCGGTTAAAACCTTTCCGCTAAAGGTCGAAGAAAAACTGGTTTGTGAACACAACCCTCATAAAAGGGCATTCTTCTCGGCGGACGGCGCTGTAGCACCTTGCCCCTATCTTATGATTCCGAAAAAAGGTGACATCCGCCGGATTTTCATGAATCGAGAGATCCATGTTCCTCAGACCTCTTTTGGAAACATCCGGGAAGAGGATTTCCTTTCGATTTGGAACAAGAATCCCTACCGACAATTTCGAGAAATCTTTGAAGAGCGAAAGAAGGCTGAAACGAATGCGGTGCAGCTTTTGGATGTGTTATCCAACATCAGTGCTTCCATGCTGCAAGAAATTACACCCAAAAAGCCTCCCTCCCTGTCCGAACTCTGCCAAACCTGCTACAAGGCGTACGGGGTTTGAGCGTATGATTTTCACAGAGACGGACACCCGGTCGATTGCGATGTAAAATCCAAAGCAACTTTTTAAAATCTCCTTGACAGAGATGACCTCCATTCGTATCCTCACCGCACATAAAGCAAGTCTTTATCCATCATCCTGGATTTGCCAAAGGAGTACCCGATGAACAAGAAGGACGCCATCCGAATCGTGGCGGTAGGGGCAAATGCGGCCGGCCTCCGAGCGGCCGCCCGGGCAAAGAGGCTCTTGCCCAATGCCGCCGTCACCGTCATCGACCGAGGGAAATTCATCTCTTATGGGGCCTGCGGGATGCCCTATCTGGTTTCCGGAGACATCGAGACCGCCGACAAGCTCCGCGAGACGGCGTACGGCGTGATCCGTGATCCGGATTTCTTCCGGAAGGCCAAGGGACTTGAAGTCGTCGTCCAGACCGAAGTGGAACGGATCGACCGGGCAGCCCGCAGGGTCGTCTGTAAATCCCTTCTGACCGGGGAGACCAAAGAGTATCCCTTCGACAAATTGATCCTGGCCACCGGAGCCACTCCTGTCGTGCCTTCCGGAATTCCCAAGAACAGCCCTCGTGTATCCACTTTCAAGATTCTCGAAGATGCGATTGTCTTACGGAAGGCTCTCCAAACCGGACAGATAGAAAAGGTCGGCCTTGTAGGCGCAGGGCCCATCGGCTGTGAGCTGGCCGAGGCGTTCACGGCCATGTGGGGCGCCAAGGCAATCCTCTTTGACGCTGCTCCCACCATCTTGCCCGCCATGCTCGATCCGGAGATGGCTCGAGCCGTGGAAACCTACATGAAGGGCGAGGGGGTGGAAATCCACACGAATTGTCCACTGCAGGGCGTCGTTGAATCCAAGGAAGGGGTCACCATCAAAACACCAAAAGGCGACTTCGCAGTGGATCATGTCATCATCGCCATAGGGGTGAAGCCCGATAGCACCCTTGCCGCCGGTTGCGGACTGAGGATCGGCAAGACGGGCGGAATCGTCGTGGACGAGAAGATGACCACGAGCGACCCGAACATCTTCGCCGCCGGCGACTGCGTGGAGCTGAAGCATCTCGTCTCGGGGAGGCCCATCATTCTTCCCCTCGGTTCGCTGGCCAATCGGGAGGGGCGGGTGATCGGTTCGAACCTTGGCGGAGGTGACGAGCGATTCGGGCCGGTAGTGGGCAGTGGAGCGGTGAAGGTCTTCGATATGAACGTATCGTCCACCGGGCTCACGACGAAAGCGGCGCAGGAAGCCGGATTCGATGTGGGCGTGGCGTGGGGGAGCTTCACGGATAGAGCCGATTACTATCCCGGATTTGAGAATCTCCATTTGAAACTTCTATACGACAGGAAGACGACCAAACTCTTAGGGCTTCAGGGCTACAGCAAGGGGGAAGTGGTCAAGAGGGTGGATGTGTTTGCGTCGCTCCTCAAGCATGGCGGAAAGCTTGAGGACCTGCTCGATGCGGAGTTCGCCTACGCACCGCCGTTTGCTCCGGCGATCGATCCGCTGTATTCGATTGCCTGCACGGCTCGAAATGAGCTCTTGGAAGGGATTCAATCCCTCCCGCCGGATGCCGATCTCGGTGATCGGTTTATCGTCGATGTCCGCCGGACCAAGGAGGCATCCGATCGACCCCTGCCGGAAAAGGAGACGAAGAATGTGCCCTTTGAAGAGTTCCGGGTGATCTGTGATCAGGTGCCGAAAGATAAGGACGTGGTTTGCATTTGCTCCAAGGGGGTGCGTTCCTCAGAAGCGGCGCGCATCCTCAAGGAAAGGGGCTGCACCGACGTCAAATACGTCGGCGGCGGCTCATTGATGAAACTGGCTCAAAAGGCGCGGTAAAAAAGCAGGATTTGATCGATTGACCTGGAGGAAGAAATGGAACTGACCTCGGAAGAAAAAGAGATGCTCTGCAGGATCGCAAATAATCCATACATCGGAGGCGCCTATAAGCGCGCCACATGGATCGAAATAATCTGCCCCACCAAAGCGGACAAGGCGATGCTGAAGACCCTCTGTCACAAGGGCCTGGCGGAAACCGGATTGGGAGGAACCGTGGCGGGCGATCCTTACGATGCCTGTTGGTTGACACCGAAAGGGAAAGAAGCGAAGGAGTAAGAAT
>CAKKRN010000114.1:0-3055 GCA_919902745.1 Syntrophaceae bacterium
ATGGAGGGCCGCCCTCCCTTCTCACCCGAACCCTCCGCCATCTTTTTTGCAAAGAGCTGTAAAACCTCACGGTCTTCGGCGCCGGTATTGAAAGCTGCAGGGGGCATTACAGACATCCGTCAGGTGGCTGGCGCGATCCCCTGCTCACCGCTTATTAAATAACGCACGGTTGCCGGAATATACATTAATCACCGCAGACAATTGTGGTCAATTTGTCTTGACACACAGTCGCCGTTTTCATATATTCGGCTCACCCAAAAGCGAGTTCTTATCAAATTATTGGGGGTAGTATATTCATTGTTTTAGTTACCGGAACCTAAAATCACATTTTAAAGGAGGGGGAAAATGAGAAAGAGACTCGGGGAAAGTGTTGGGATCGTTGTTGCCGTCATGTTTTTTCTGGTCGGCTTTACGAACATTGCACCGGCGGCTGAAAAACCGATCGTTATCGGCGCTCCGCTATCCACAGCGTTTCTTTACGGATGGGATGCGGAACGGGGCATCAAACTGGCGGTCGAGGAAATTAATGCCGCAGGCGGTGTAAAGGTGGGCGGGAAGAACCGTCCCTTCAGCGTCGAGGTGATTGATACCCGCGACCTGGAGCCGGGCGTGCCGGTCAGCGATGCGCTGCTCGGTCTGGAAAAACTCATCCTGGACAAGAACGCTGATTTTATCATCGGTGGCCCCGTTCGCTCCGAAGCGGCCCTGGCGGCGATGGACCTGTTGAATAAATATAAGAAAATAAGCATCCTGAGTACCGGTGTACTGACGCCTGCCTACCATAAGAAGGTTGCGGATAATTACGATAAGTATAAGTATTGTTTTAGAATAACGAGCCACGTTATTGTAATGGCCAATGAGTTTGTCACCCTGCTGTCGGACATCAAGAAAGGCCACGGCTTCAACAAAGTCTATATCATGGTCCAGGATGTGGCACATGCGCGGGGCGGCGGCGAGGCCATGAAAAAGATGCTGACCGCAAGCGGCTGGGAAGTGGTCGATATGAAGATCTATCCCACGGGCACAACGGATTACTCCATGGCGTTGAACGATGTGGCAAAGACGCGGGCGGACATCATCTTCCTGTGGATGGACATGCCGGAAAGCGCCATTCTTCTGAAACAGTGGAGCGGCATGAAGCTGAAAGCCCTGCCCATGGGGTTTGTTAATGCCGCCGAGCAGCCCGGATTCTGGAAGGCCACGGAAGGGAAAGGAGAATTTCTAATCGTAAACCTGGTAAACGGTGGAAATGCGCCGGCAAATATAACTCCCTGGACCATGAAATTTGTCAATGCCTACGAAAAGAGATGGGGATTGGAGCCGGAGGGATACGGAACTTCATCAAGCTACATGGCGGTCTACACACTGAAGGAAGCCATTGAGAAGGCCGGCACCATTGAAGCCGATGCCGTGATAACGGCGCTTGAAAATGTAAACCTCATGGGCGTTTACGGCCGAATAAGCTTCGACAAGGCATCCCACCAGGTCATTCCGTCAGACGATCCAAAACTGGGGGCGGTGACGGGAATCATCCAGTGGCAGAAGGGCAAGCGGGTGCAGGTCTTCCCTCCCAAGGTAGCGGAAGCCAAAATATTGCTGCCGCCCTGGATGAAATAAGGCGACATTGCCATGGATATTCTTGTCTACGGTATCATCAACAGCGTCACCCTTTCCCTGCTTTCCCTTGGGTTTACGCTGGTGTACAGCATCAGCAGGCTGCCTAATTTTGCCCACGGCGCCCTGTACATCACGACGGGTTATTTCATCTGGCTGTTTCTGAACGGTCTGGGGTTGAGCTATCCCCTCTCCATCATGCTCGGCATAGCGCTGACCAGTCTCATCGGCGCCATGATGTACCGTCTGATACTCATCCGGATCAGGGGGATGGAGATATCGGAAATCATTGCCACCTATGCGATCGGTCTGGCGATTATCGAAGGATTGCGGTGGGGAGGTTTGCGGGGCACAACCTTCACACTGCCGTCCTTCGCTTCCGGTTCTCGAGATATTCTGGGAGTGAGTGTGGATGATCAGCGGCTCCTTGTGGTCGTGGTCGGTTTTGCCGTTTTTGTTCTTCTGTACCTCTTTGTCCATCTGACCAGGAATGGTTTTGCGCTGCGCGGAATAGCTCAGGATGAAAGAGCCGCCATGATGCTGGGGATAGATTCGGACAGAATGGCCATCGTCTCTTTTGCGATCGGTTCCTCTCTGGCGGGCCTTTCGGCGGCATTGATCCTCCCGCTCGGGAACATCGTTGTGGAAGCGGGATACAATGTGCTGCTATTTTCAATCGCCGTTAGCGTCATAGGAGGCCTGGGCAGTTGGACAGGCGCCATTATCGCCTCTTTTGTTATCGGCTTTGCCCAGATCCTTACGGAAAAATTTCTCTCTGCACACTTCCAGATGGTGATCGCCCTCCTGGCCATCATCATCACGCTCCTGATAAAACCATCCGGTATCTTGGGAAGGCAAAAGGAACTGGAGGAAAGGGTATAGCCTTGGAAACCCGAAGAAAAGAGAGGATAGACAGGGGCATAAAGGTAAGAAGCGAAGGGATATATGTCGTTTTTTCCCTGAAAGAGATGCTCTATGTTGCCGGCCCGAGGGTATTCCTGATCGCCGGCCTTCTTTTGCTGCCGCTGGTCCTGGAAATGGCGCCCTACTGGAAGAGGGTCGTCAATATCATGTGCGTCTATGGTTTGCTCGCCATATCATTTGACTTTTTGGCAAATATTGTCGGGCTTGTCTGTCTCGGGGGGGCCATGTTCATTGGGGTAGGCGGTTATATGACCGCCATTTTCAATGTATATCTGCATTGCCCTGTCTACCTGGCCATCCCGCTGGCAGGCTTATCGGGAGCGGCGATTTGCACGATCCTGCTTTTACCCTGCCTTTCTTTGCGGGGGGTATATTTCGCGATTGTCACCTTGATGTACCCCCTGCTTTTCACCAGAATCATCGAGGCCTTGAATATCCTCGGGGGGACCAACGGCATAACCGGACTCGACAGCTTTCCCAATCCATATCTGGAAAATTACGTGATTATCGTCCTGCT